>JAJYLL010000118.1 GCA_021787735.1 Acidobacteriota bacterium
GAATGAACGCGGCGAGGAGGCATGAGGGCCAGGGCTATTGCTACGCAATGGATGCCATGAAGCTAAACAGAAACGTCCCGCTGCGCGGGATCGCAGACGCTACAAGGCGAGCATCTGCGCCAGCCCCGGTCAGTGTGATTTCGGTCGGCGCCGCCAATTGGCAGACACCCGATACTATTGAGCCTTACAGTAGTAACGGTCCAACCCTCGACGGGCGACTGAAGCCTGATGTGACGGGAGTTGATGGCGTTTCGATCACGGGGGCGGGAGGGTTTGGGAATTCGCCCTCTGGAACGTCGCCGCAGACCTTCTTCGGCACTTCGGCTGCTGCTCCGCACGGGGCGGGAGTTGCTGCCCTGCTTTTGCAGGCAGCGCCATGCCTGCTGAATGGCTCGCAAGGCGCATTGGGAGACACGACTGCTCGCACGGACTTGCGAAACCTCATTCTAAGCAACGCCGTAGACCTTGGAGCATCCGGCCCCGATGACGTGTACGGCTACGGTCGGATCGACGCACTAGCAGCCGCGAGTACGACTATTCCGACGGCCAAGGCGGGGTCAAACCAGATTGTGGATGGCGCCGGGCCGAGCGGCGCAAGCGTGACTTTAAGCGGCAGCGGATCATCTGAGCCGCTCGGGTGCCCTCTTACCTTCAGTTGGACGGGTACCTGCGGGAATGCCAGCGGGGTCAGCCCCACCGCAACTTGTCCATTCGGAACCAATACTGAGGACCTCACGGTCACAGATAATGGCGTGACTATTTCTCAGCAGAGTAGCGTCCAAATCACCGTAACAGATTTTGCGATTAATTCTTCTCCGTCGAGCGCGAGTGCAAGCCCTGGTCAGTCCGCCACGTACAGCTTGAGCATAAGCCCCCAATATGGCGCGTTTACCAATGCGGTTTCGTTGGCCTGTTCCAACCTTCCGTCTCGCTCCACCTGTTCTTTTTCTCCCAGCTCAGTCACTCCCGGCAGCGGCGGTGCGACCTCGAAACTGACCATTTCTACAACGGCCCCCTCCGCAGTGTTCAAGGTTCCGTTTGACGTGCCTCCCGCTTACGGACCTTGGATTGTCTTGATTGCTGTTTGCCTGCTTAGTCTGGCATTTTTGAGGAGGTCCGCGAGGGGACGCGCCGCTACGCTTTACTTTGCAGCAGTTCTCTTCGTCCTCATTGTCGCGCTGCAAGTGGCATGCGGCGGGGGCGGGGGTGGAACGGGAGGCGGTCCCACGAATCCTGGGACACCAGCGGGCACCTATACCATTACAGTCAGCGGGACAGCCGGTTCGCTAACCAACTCCGTGCCCGTCACCCTGACCGTGCAGTGAAAAGATGCGCTCCGTGTAACGCGCTTGGTGTCGCGCCCTCTACCGAATCAGCGAGTATCCACGGTCTGTGGATTCCTGACCGTGGGTTCCTCAAGGGGCACGGGGCTGGCGCAGATTTTGGTTTTTAAAGTCTGCGTTCAGCGAAGCTGAGAAGGTTTGGAATGGCGTTGTTCCCGAACGGCCCGGCTATGCCTGATAACGATGATCGCCACGGACTGACGGATTTGAAGCTCAAAAAGAGGCCCTCTCGCTACGCGAGCCCGCAGACACTACAAGGCGAGTATCTGCGCCACCCGCCGGCTTTGCAGATTAAAGCAATTATGTTTTCATTTGGGTTTTGTTTGGTTGCTATTTTCTGCTATTCAATGAAATCACCACCGATTAATGCATCGGAAAACGTATCCGCTGAAAACCAATATCTGCTGACCCGTGACTCGTATATCCACAAGTTTGAAAAGGCATCAGTCAACATTAACGATGAAGATGAAGCGGCGCTCAAGATGTTGGATATTCAGCTGAAGGAAATTATTGGCCCCGTCAACATTAAGGGATTTTCTGCTAACGGAAAGATCAATTTGGATACGCTTGATGAAGGGAGTCTCGGCTTTGACAATCTTGACGGCATACGCTTTGAGGGAAACAATGAAACGCTTTGTGTAACGACAGAATTCCTCCTTAGAAGCTATCTTTCAAACCATCCGAAACTCCCCGCAAATATGGATGCACTTTCAAAGTCCGGAGAGTTCTTTTTTCATGTTTTTAACGAGGACGCTGCTGTATCGTATTTTGCAAACGTGCCGATCAAAAATTCCAGAAGTCTATCCTTTGTTCATGCTTTTTTGGGCTTATTCAGCCAAGACATCGGAGCCTATGTACCGGACACGCTTTTTGTTTTTGCGTCAAATCACAAAAAGATATATCTGATCGCTGCTTCGGCAAAGGACCTCATTACTCAAATTCCGCAATGTGAGAATATATGGAATACCTTTAATCAGAAGTCCTCCGAGGCTTTTGAAAAATATCGCGCATCTAAACTGGAGAACAAAAAAGCATTTTCCGACTCTCTTAAATTCGAAGAAGAAGGATTCAACGCATATCGCCAGTGTTTTGACAAAGAGGCCAAAAATCAGAAGTTCTTCGCACCTTTGTCGGAAAGGGTTCAATCGATCATTGACCGTTTACAATAGCGAGGCACGACAGCGTGAGCTAATGAGAATCCAGCCGCCCAAATCACTGAGCGGGCGGTTGGCGCAGATTTTGATTTGTAAAGTCTGCGTTCAGCGAAGCTGAGAAGGTTTGGAATGGCGTTGCTCCCGAACGGCCCGGCTATGCCTGATAACGATGATCGCCACGGACTGATGGATTTGAAGCTCAAAAAGAGGTTCTCTCGCTGCGCGAGACCGCAGACACTACAAGGCGAGTATCTGCGCCACCCGCGAAGCAAGCGGTTTTCCCTCGACATCATGTCCCGGCGCGTCAGATCCGCGTTGCTCGTTGCGGCTGTCCTTGCCGCCTCATTGTCCATTGCACAAGCTTTTCCCCAGGACGCCCAACCAACGTCTGCCAGGCCGGGCTCGCAGAGCTATACCCTCGATGGCATCGTGATTAATCCGCTAACCGGCAAGCCGATCAGCGGCGCAAAGGCGCAGATCACTGGATCCCCGGTTTTTGCATGGAGCGGGCCTGATGGGAGATTTCATTTCGAAAACATAAAAAGTGCGCAGGTCAGCCTGGAAGTGGAGAAGCAGGAATTCTTCTGGCAAAAGACACCATCGCAATTATTCTCTGGGTTCATACGGATCGTGAACCTGGGCGGAGAGTCGCCGCAAGTGATCGTCAATCTTGTGCCAGCCGCCGTGATCTCGGGCCGGCTTGTCGATCCCGACGGAAAGCCTGTCGCAAACTCAGAACTCAGGCTGGTCCATTCCTACATTTGGGAAGGCTTGAAAACTGCACGTATAAGAAGCAGTGCGGTAACCAACTCGCAAGGTGGTTTCCGATTCGATTGGTTGACGCCCGGCACGTACTACGTCCGGGCAGATCCAGGCGACGGTTGGTGGGGTGAAGACCGCCCAGGCTCGCCCAATAATCCCTACTGGGAGGGCTACCCGATCACGTACTACGGGGGCGGTCGCGATTTAAAGACAGCTTCTCCAATAACGGTCGATTTCGGCCAGCAGGTGAAGATTCATTTTCAGCTTCCGCAAGCACAACTTTTCTACCAAGTTTCCGGCAGGGTGGTCGGTCTCGCTCCCGAATCGGGATTCTCCGTTTGGTTTGCCGGCCCTGACGGTCAAAAAGATTACTGCTGGTGCCTTCCCAATCCGCCGGGCCCGAAGGGGCATTTTGCCATGAACGTCCCCGCGGGTCATTACAACGTGCATGCTGATATGCGACGATTGGGCGACTTGCAGGGCGTCGCCGTTCGCCGTGTCGACGTAACCGGTGATATCACCCACCTCCTGCTCACCGTCAAGCCGCTTCTCACGGTTCCTGTGCACGTCCAACCCACCAGGTGGCCGGTAGCAAACATCGACCTGATAGGGATGAGCGGGCCATTTGTCGCGCGGGGGGTTCCTGTATCGGTCGGTCCGCCGGCAGGGCCATATGAAATGCTTCATCCGGGGCCAGGCACCTACAGGGCTGAGATAACTGTCAGGGAGCCGTGGTATGTGGCTTCGGCCCGAAGCGGGGACACGAATCTCCTCGCAGAGAACTTGACCGTAACTGCCGAAACCCCCGTGCAGCCGATTGAGATCGTCCTGCAGCGTGACATTGCCACCATCAATGGAAACATATCATTTGACGGCAAGCCTGCTTCGGGTGTGGTTCTGCTGATTCCCAAATCCGCCCCCCGGCGGGCCGTTACCATTTCTGTCGGACCGACAGGTGAATTCCAGATGGCAAATCTCCCGCCGGGTGAATACGGCGCGTATGCGCTGGACCGTATAGACGGATTGGCATACGCAGACCCGGGAGTTATGCGCAAGTACTCATCGGGGGAGAAGCTGCTTCGTGTGCCGCCGAACGGGAATGTAACGCTGAATATCGAGCTACAAAAATTCTAGGCGCTAGCCACGGTTAGTGAACCTTTGACTGTGGGTTCTTCACGTTTGAAAAGCCCACGGGCAAGGAAGGCGTTTTCCGTGCCTAGCAGCTTTCGATGGGTCGCCGTGAGCGCAACAACCAGCTATAATTCCGTTATCCGACATTGATGAGGAGTTAGAGCATGGCCAGTGAACAAGCCGAGGAACAGAAGCCCGCGGAGGGCGTGGTGAAGCGAAGCGAGGCCGTGGGGCTGAAAGATGTGGCTGCCGGGAGCGCCACGCAGATGCAAGTCCTGATCGGCCCGGAGGACGGCGCCCCGCATTTTGCGATGCGGCGCTTCGTGATGGGAAAGGACGGCGGCATGCCCAGCCACACCAACAAGGTGGAACACGAGCAGTACGTTTTGCGCGGACGTGCCGAGGTGGGAATCGGCTGCAAGGTGCACGACGTGCGCAGCGGCGACGTCCTCTACATTCCGGCCGGAACGCCGCATTATTACCAGGTGATCGAAGCCCCCTTCGAGTTTCTCTGCCTGGTGCCGAATGCCCCCGATCAGGTCGAAATCATCAAGCCTGATTAACCGGGCCCCTCAAAGTAAGGTACACTCTTTTACTTCCACTGGTTTTAAGACTGGGGCACGTCAGGTAGCAACTTTGCGCGGGTGGCCCACACGTTCCGAAGTATGGAATGTATGCGGCGGGCGGGTGGTGCAGATTTTGATTTCTAAAGTCTGCGTTCAGCGAAGCTGTGAAGTTTCGGGATGGCGCTGTTTCTAAGCCGCCCACCAATTCTCCGTTCGAATGATCGGAACGAACCGAGGGGTGCGAAGCTCAAAATGGGCCTTCGCTGCGCGAGCCCGCAGACACTACAAGGCGAGCGTCTGCGCCGCAGTCTGCCTGCACTGTTGCCGAATCAGGTTGTGGGAACCACAAGCCAGGCAGAGAGACAGCATTCAATAAAGCTTTCCGCCCAGAATGTCAGGCGGGCATTTTTCAGACAGAGATGCAAGCCGCGCCCGTTCGCACGATAAAGGTAAGTGACCCACGGCCCGATGGAAGTTCCCTCGCCAATGTTGCGAAACAGCCATTCCATTTCTTCTTTCTCCAGATTAATTGTGGAAAGCACCTGGAACCTGGCTGCTTTTTCTTTTTCAGCGGCCGCCGCGGTAAGAACGGGATTGTCGTTCCTTATGAACATGCAGGATGCTTCCGCCTGGGTGAGCGAGTGTATCTCAGCCAGCCGCGAGAAATTGAGCGGGTCGCTTACCTGCCCGCTTGGAAGGGTGCTTTGCACGTTGCTGACGCCATCCGGAGACGGCCACACCTCCGTGATGTCAGACTCCAGGGCCTCGATAATCTTTTGCAGGGTATCCACGTTGATGCGGCAGATTCCGGCCTCCAGATCCTGCAGCGAATCGGCGGCTATTCGCGCCGCCTCTTCCAGGTCGTATCGGGTCCACCCCTTTGAAAGTCGAATCCTCTGGATTTGCTTCCTGACGTGCGCGTTGGTCACCCCGTCAGGCATGCCCACGGGAATTTGCGTCTGGAACGCAATGCGTGATGTTGCCACGATCCACCCCCCCTTAAACTGCCCCTCAGGGGCTTTACGTCCTTATGGCAAGTATCGCGCCACCTTGTCTTATAGTCAATCTGTGAAGAATCCTCAAACAAGGATAATAAAAACCCGAAAAACAGGGCGGGAAACCCCGTAATGCGGCGTGCATCCGGAAAGTCGGCAGGCGCGGTCAGCGTTTCCCTGACCGGGATCAGGAAGAATCTGACTCGCGGCCTCAGGAAAACTCCCGAGAATGCTGGTGGCTCACCGATGAGACGGCCCACGGGTGGTGCAAATACCGATATTTAATGTCTGCTTTCAGTAAAGCTGGGTGGGTTAAAATGGCGGAGTGGCGCAGCGGGTAGGATGACGCTATCGCACGCGAACCGGCAGGTAGGGCGCAATATGACCCAGGATTGGAAGCAATGGGAAGGCCAGGTTGTCAACGGGGAATTCCATCTGCGCCAGTACCTGGGCGGTCGGGAACGTAGCGCCGTGTTTCTGACAGAGGATCGGAAACGAGGACTTGAAAAGGCCGCGATCAAACTGGTCCCGGCGGATGCTGACAACGCGGAACTGCTAATCTCGCGATGGGAGGCGGCCGCGAAACTGTCGCATCCTCAACTGATCCGGCTGTTTCAGATGGGGCGCTGCCGGCTTGGAGCGAGGGACGTGGTCTACGTAGTGATGGAATATGCCGATGTCGACCTGTCGCAGATTCTTCAAAGCGGGCCGCTGCCACCCAAGGAAACACGAGAAACCCTCAGCCTGATCCTGAACACGCTCACCTACCTCCACGGCAAAGGTCTCGTCCATGGTCATCTGAAACCCGCCAACCTCATGGGTGTTGATAATCAACTGAAACTCTCAAGCGACGGGCTCTGCGGGATCGGCGAGTCGAGCGCCGGCCGGGGAACGCCGGGAGTCTACGACCCCCCGGAGGCGGCAAGCGGAACATACTCGCCGGCCGGGGACGTTTGGTCGCTTGGAATAACACTGGTTGAGGCCCTGACGCAGCATCCTCCCGCGCGCGCGGAGACCGAAGAGGGTGAACCGCTGCTGCCCCAATCGCTGCCGACGCCGTTCCCTGACATCGCGCGTAACTGTTTGCGCCGGAACCCCGAGCGCCGTTGGACCGTTGCCGAGATTGCGGCGCGCCTGGAGCCGGCCGCGCCCGCACCCGCGCTTCCCTTGCCCGCGCCAAAAGCGCAGATCAGCGCCAGGCCGCAAAAGGCTTCCGCGAAACGGCGGTACATTGTTGCGGCGGTCGGAGCGGGGATTGCGCTAGCGGTAGCGCTGGCAGGGCTGAGGCTGTTGAACCATCGCCGCGCCGTGCCAATATCAGATCAAAGCACCGTGACGCAATCAGCAGAGCCGCCCGCGCAGAAGACCGGCGGGGAACAGCAAAGCCCCAGCAGCACCCGCACACCACAACCCTCCGTTCAATCCAGCGCGGTGGCGCAGCCACCCACCGGCGGAGCTGCTCAAGGTGAAGTCCGTCAGAAAGTTTTGCCCAACGTGCCCCAGAGTGCGCTGGACACCATCCGAGGCACGGTGGTAGTAACCGTGAAAGTTGCGGTTGACCCCTCGGGCAACGTGGTGGACGCAACGCTCGATTCTGCCGGACCAAGCAGGTACTTTGCCGGGCTGGCTCTTGACGCCGCGCGAAAGTGGAAATTCCGGCCTGCGCAAGTTGAGGGCCGGCACTTCCGGAGTGAACGAATTCTGGAATTCAGGTTCGAGAGGACCGGGACCGAAGCCTTTCCAGCGCAGGCCGCTCCTTCGCCGTAGCGGTAGTGGGGTGCGGCGCGGCCGGGCTATGCTATACTCCCCGTCGATGCCTACATCGAAACCAGGACTGCTCCACCCAACCGGCCGGCCCTACCGCTTCGTGATTCTGGCCTTTGCTTCCCTGATGGCTTTTGGCAGCTACTTTGCCTACGACAGCGTGGGTGCCAT
This sequence comes from Acidobacteriota bacterium, assembly GCA_021787735.1. GTDB lineage: Bacteria > Acidobacteriota > Terriglobia > UBA7540 > UBA7540 > SCRD01. The sequence goes on from JAJYLL010000118.1 coordinate 7,887, forward strand.
TGAGACCACTCTCATTCAAGTGTTCCACACCAACCGGGCCGCCATCGGCACCATGTATACGATGTACAGCGTGGCCGCCGTCTTCGCCGTCATGGCGGGCGGTTTTCTGATTGACCGCGCGGGCGTACGGCTGGCCAGCCTGATCTTTTCGGCTTTTATCGTGGTTGGAGCCGCCATAGTTGCCTGGGCGCCCGACATGGCGGTGCTTTACGCCGGGAGGGTTCTTTTCGGGATGGGCTCGGAAACGATGATCGTCGCGCAAAGCGCCATCATCGCGCGCTGGTTCAAGGGCAAGGAACTGGCGCTCGCCTTCGGCATAGCCCTCACCATCTCCCGCCTCGGCACGCTGTTTTCCTTCAACACAGAACAACTGCTTTCCAACCGCTTCGGATGGCGCAATGCCCTGTGGATTGCCGCGGCGCTGTGCCTGGGCGGCCTGCTCTGCAACTGGATTTACGCCTTGATGGACCGGCACGCGGAACCCATTCTGCAACTGCCCCAGGCAGGCGGCGGCGACAAGATCACCTGGAGCGACGTGGGCAAGTTCCGCCGGTCGTACTGGTACGCGGTGGGAATCTGCGTGATGTTTTACTCGGCCATCTTTCCCTTTACGGCGCTGGCCACCGACTTCTTTCACGACAAGTGGGGCATGCCATTGGCGTCGGCCGCGGGACACGGCTTCCTCTCCGGCGTGTTCTACAACTTTACCCACATGTTCAGTACGGCACAGGGCACTACGTCGATTATCATTGCGGCGTCTATGGTGCTGGCTCCCTTCGCCGGCAATCTGGTTGACCGCATTGGGCGCCGCGCCACCCTGATGGTGGTGGGTTCGCTGCTGATCGTTCCCGCGCATCTGCTGCTGGGGATCACCTACATCTGGCCGGTTTTCCCGATGATTGTGTTGGGAGCCGCCTTTGTGCTCGTACCCGCCTGCATCTGGCCGTCAGTGCCGTTGATTGTTGACGAGCGCCGTGTGGGAACGGCTTTCGGCTTGATGACCGCCATTCAAAACGTGGGACTGGCAACCTTCCCGCTGGCCAACGGCGCGCTGCGCGACGCCACGCACGGCTATACCGCCAGCCAGATCATGTTTGCGACGCTCGGCTTCTGCGGCCTGATCTTCTCAATCCTCCTCCTGCGCGCCGACCGCCACGAGGGCAGCCCGCTCGAACGCGCAAAGTAGTACATCAGGTCCCACTTGCGGTGCTGGCCGCGATTCATGAGCGCCGTTCCAGGGTTTCTGCAATTTGCCCGTTTCCCCAAAACTTGCCGTGGGATCTAAAACCAATTTCCAGAACACTGCCTGCTCCGCGTCAGCGGCCGCGGGTGGTGCGCTGCCAGTCGATCCTCCAGCGACCACCGGGAATCTGGACCCAGAACAGTCGTTTGGGCGGCGTGCCGCGCGCGTGGTGGTAAAGCAATGCGGCGCGCTCGTAGAAACCACGAGTGTGCCAGGTGTCCCGGTATCCGAACAGCTTGTAGTCCAGGTGATGGCAGAACTCGTGGCAAAGCGTGCTGAAAAATGTTCCGTAAGTCGTGACCTGTTTGCGCACCGCGGTCCTCATCCAGACGCGGATGAGTTCAGTGTCGGGATGGTAGTCGCCGAACAGTTCGTATCCCCAGCCGCCTTCGCGGCTGCGGACCGGCCGGGCAGCAAGAACCCGGATGGGGGTCCGTTCAACTTTGTAGAAGTCCGCTGCGCTGTTCAGAAACTTTTCGCACGCCAGGCGAACGGGCGGAATCGACCCCTCCTTGAGCGCCGTTTCAAGGGAGGCGGAGATGGTCTTCAGACGATCGTCTTGCGGAAGGTCGAGGGCGTGGTTCTCGTCGCTCCTGATGAAATCGGCGAGAAGGACCCGCTTGCGCGGCTTGGGATCGGTAAGCACAACAACACCATTCTTGACCGTGATGGCGGGGCCGCGCAAGCCCGGCCATGGGGCGGATGAGACCCCGACAGGTTGGACCCTGTTGCCGGTCTGGCTGCTTCCAGCCGTTTCAACTGGAATACGGAATCCTCGGGCGGCCAGGAGAAACGGCATCGTCCATGTAATGTTGCGGGCGGTGGTGACACATGCATATATAAAACGCGAACGACGGGGCAAAACCCTGTACTTGTGCCGATTTCTAGAAAGGGGTATTTATGCCAAACATCCTGACAGTTGTGCCGGAAAAGGTAAGCGGGATTCGGAAACTCCTTCTCCGCTATGTGCGTCGCCAGTATGGCGGGGTGGTGCCCGGCGTGTTTCAGGTTCTTGCGGTTGACCTGGGAGTTGCTCGTCCGACGGGCGCCCTGTATGAGCATCTTCACCTTCGCAAGCGGTCGCCTCTCAGTCGGCTGCAGCGCGAGATGCTGGCCACAGTGGTAAATGGCAAGGTGGGTGGCGCGCCCTGAATCAGGCTGCATAAGGCGGCAGTTCGCCGCCTGATCGGCGATGAACATCTGAGCCATGCGTTCGCGACCACCTGGCAAGAGTACAAGTTGGATGCAAAGACCCGGGCGCTGCTCAGTTACGCCGGCAAGCTGACCGAAGCGCCAAGCATAGTAGACAGCGGGCATATAGAGAAGCTGCGGAGCGCCGGCTGGAACGATCAGGCAATCTGGGAAATCACCGCACTGATTTCCCTTTTCAACTTCAGCGGCCAGCTTGAGGCGGCCTCAGGTCTGCCCCCGAGCCAGATTCCAAAGGGAGCAGCATTCGCTGAGGCCCGAAGCAGTTAAGACCTGCATAGCAGGCGATTCCAGAAAACAGCTTGAGGCCGGCAAGAGGCTAGGGCAGAAATTTTATGAGACGAAGCAAGTGGTTATAGCGGGGGTCGTCGCGCAGCAGTCGGAAGCCAGGCTGGACAGGGAGCCAGAACAGATGCGGATCCCGCTCCCGGTAGCACTTCTCGAGTAGCTCGAAGGCTCGATCGCGGTCCCCCAGTGCCGCGTAGAGCACCGCTAAAGAGATATCGGGCACAATCTCTGTGGCGCTTTTCTTGAGCAGGTCACCCAACATGGCTTCAGCCTCTTCTCTCCGGCCAGTGCAGGCATGTACATAAGCGAGCGATGAAATTGTATAAGCGTCAGGCGCCAAGTCTAACGCCTTCTGGAAAGCCCTGGCAGCCCCTTCATAATCCGAGAGGCCGATATAGCCCCAACCCAGCGTTTGCTGGGCGAAATAAGAATCAGGGTACAACTCGATGGTTTTCAGGGACTGGTCAACCGCCCTGTCATACTCCCCGGCGAATACCAGCACCCAGGCAACACCGAAGTTCGTGTTAACCGAAAGGGGATCGAGATCCAGCGCACGCCCTGCTGCTTCGAGGGCGCGCTCACGCCCCCCGCGCATAGTGACGTAAAAGGACGCTTGCATCAAATGAGCGAACTCACTGGAGGGATTTATCTCCAGGGCGCGTTGGAATTGGCGCTCGGCTGTCTCCAGATCTAATTCGCCAAACCAGTGGACCACCCCAAGCGCCGTATGCGCGTCACACAGTTGGTCGTCCAGCGTTAGGGCCTTGAATGCCGCTTCCTTAGCTTTAGCGTAGGCCTCTTTTTGTGGGACGTGTCCCCAATACCCAAGCACGATCATGCAGTAGGACAGCATGCTGTAAGCCGTTGCGGACCTCGGGTCTGCCTGTATCGCCTCGTTGAGGTACCGGAGTGCCTTTCCGACGCCGTCCCTGCTCCAGGCGCCCCAGTGATGGCGAGCCTTCAAGTAAGCCAGGTGCGCTTGCGCGTTGACGGGTCGCGGGTGCATAAGCCGGGCCACGTCCCCCGGCGTCAAAGCCGCTTCGACCGCCTTGGCGACGCTTTGCGCAATCTGCCCCTGCACCACGAGTACGTCGCCTAACTCAAACTCGTAGCTTTGCGCCCAGAGGTGTTGCTCGGGCTTGGCCCGCACCAACTGCGCGGAGACCCTGACACGTTTGTCTGAATGTAAGGCACAACCCTCGAGAAGAGCGTCCACCCTCAGCTCACGGGCAATCTCGGAGAGGCCCTTTTTGGTGTTCTTAAACCGCAGAACCGATTGACGGGAAACCACTCGCAGGCTGCGGATTCTCCCCAGTTCGGTGATCAGCGCGTCCGAAACCCCCTCGGCAAAATAGTCTTGTTCGGGATCGTGATTCAAGTTCTCGAAGATGAGGACGGCCAGACGCGACTCGCCCCTCGATTCTGACGATTCTACCCCTGCGATAAATCGATAACCCCGTTTGGACAGCGTCTCGATAAAACGTGGATGCTCGGCCGAGTCCCCGAGCGCATCCCGCAAGCGTGCAATAGCGGTATTCAGATTATTGTCGAAATCGACAAAGACATCTTCCGGCCAAAGCCGCAGTTTCAGCTCCTGCCGCGTGACGACTTCTCCGGGCTGTTCGAGCAACGAGGCAAGAACCTGAAAGGATTTCTCCTGGAGGCTAATCTTCAGGCCGCGTTTGTATAGTTGGCCGGAGGATAAGTCAACTTCGAAGCCGCCGAAGTGAATCCTATTGACCACTGAAAAACTCCGCCGGGCAGTTGAACAAAGCGTATCCCCCCTCGGCGGCACAGTCAAGTGGCCTGTTTTCGCGGAGATAGCCCGGAATAAAAACTTAAGATTAAATCAAGCCGCCGTCCATTGCACTGCGCCCCGGCGACAGCCGAGAATTGTTTGCAGAATGTGGTGATGCGTTACACCTCTGACGCCGGGAATGCTGCTCGCGGCCCCATTGAAATTGGCTGCGAACGGCGTGACGGTTCTTTCGGGCAGAGCCCGCATGCCGTCAGCCCGGCGCCAGCAGAAAGGAGTCAAAACCATGAGACGAACTCTCACGAAGTGGCTGCGTGCGATGGCAGTCGCGGGTCTTTTGGGAACTGTCTTGGGGCTGGTCATGACATTGACAGCAACCTGCGGTACGGACCTCGTGAAAAGCGCCCAGGCCGCTACTGTCTGTTCTGCGGCATCTGTCCAAGGCACCTTCGCGCTTTACGGCCAGGGGACTATTACTGGACCGCTTCCTGGTTTTCCTCCGCCGCCTTATCCAATCAACCACGTTGGAATTGTCAAATTCGACGGCGCAGGGAACTTTTCCGGCAGTGAAACGGCAAGTGTAAACGGACTTGCCGGACCAGCCACATTTACAGGTACATATAGTGTCACCCCGGATTGCACGGTGACGGCTACACTCACCAA
>JAJYLL010000119.1 GCA_021787735.1 Acidobacteriota bacterium
AACTGCTCACAATCAAAACCTGGTACGCGTCCAGTTGGAGAATAATCGGCGAAAGCACATACAGCTTGGGTGAAGTGCAATGCCGAAAATGTCAAACTTCTACTGCCACCCCGGCAGAGCGGGGGTCTCCTAACCGCACTAGCCTCCTGTTTCCATCGAAAAGGCGAAGTATGAACGACCAGCGTTGCTTGGCCCTGTGCACTTAGCGCTTGGTCATCGTGCGATAGCACGAATTTGTCGATACACGTCGCGCCGGCCTTCAGCAATATAGCGACAAATAGGAAAGGAGTCACAATAGGCGCTTGACCCTGCACATTCCTAGGCGACTATTCTCCTGCTAGCTGCGTCCCAAACCGCGGCCGTCTTATGGAAATAAGAGTAATTAGCCATGTGACAGCCAATCGACGTGTTATTGCCGACAACCGCATCTTCCACCGAAGGCCGCCGGGTCCTCACCGACTCGAAGAAGTTCCATAAATGATTCTCGAATTCAGTGTAGTTGGCCGGATAGTAAAATGTTTGTTGTCCCTCGACCGGTTTGATTTCGGTTCCCAGCCTTGGATCGTGCTTTTCATGCCATTCTTTGTCATAGGCGGCCCGCATCTTTGCGGGATAGCTCGACGTGTAGTAGCAAGGGTCATGATCGTTGCCGTCCTGCGGCATTATGGTCAACTGGTCTCCATCACCGTAGACTTCTATGATCCCTCGTGTGCCGAGGAAGCGGGTCACCTCACGTTGATGTGTCATCTGCGTCATCAGGACAGCGACCTGCAGATTCGGATACTCGTAGAGTGTGAGCATCAAATCGGGAAAATCACGCTCAGTTTCAGGAAGGATTCGAGCGCCCTTCCAATAATAGAGCCCGCCATGAGTCAGCGCCCGCTGGGGTGCCGAGTCCAAGCCCATGACAAAGTAAACGCCCGTAAGAGTGTGCACGAAGAGATCGCCCGGCAAGCCTTCCCCGTAGTCTTTATAAGAGCGCCAGCGGGCGAAGCGAATAGGGTCAAACGAGTGATACGGTGCATCGCCGAGCCACGTTTTCCAGTCCAAATTTTGAGGTGAGAGATCAGGCGGGGGAGGATACACCCAGGCGCCGCAGGGAGAATTGCGGCCAAGGATCGCTTCCACGTACCAGACATCGCCAATGGCACCTTGGTCAATAAGCTGCTTGGCCCTTTCGAAGTTGATTGAGCTGCGCCGCTGGCTCCCGATCTGCACGATCCGGTTGTTCTTCTTCGCGGCATCGATGATCTCGAATCCCTCCTCAACCTTATGGGTCATCGGCTTTTCGCAATAAACATCCTTGCCAGCATTGCAGGCGTCCACAATGATTTGTTTATGCCAGTGGTCCGGAACAGCGACCACGACACAGTCGATATCCTTGTTGTCAAGCAAGTCCTGATACCGCCGCGTAGCTGGTACCGTCTTGCCGGTTTCTCCGCTGATAATCTGGTTGGCGAGGGTGTGACGACCATCATAAAGGTCACATGCCGCCACACACTCGACTCCGCGCAGGCTTATTGAAGTGGCCAAAACACCGGACCCTTCCATCCCGATGCCGATCATGCCAAAGCGGATTCGATCGCTAGGAGGAACCGGCTGTGGCGACTCCGACGACGACTCAGAATCCAGTAGATAAGGTGGCACTGCCATTGCCATGCCTGCTCCCGCCGAGGAACGCATGAATTCACGACGCGAAAGAGTATGATTTTTCATTAGATCCTCACCTTTTGTATTAAATTTGGAATTGCCTTGCACTTCTCCTCTGTTTCTTTGCAGGTTGCCGAAAGAAGCATTTTGAGCTTACCATAGTAAGCCCGGCGAACGGTCCCGGTATTCATTTTCAGCGAATACCGGTGCTGTTTCGTTTTGTGAACCTTGAGAATTTAGCTTCTTCCAGCAACCTGCCAGACTTGGTCAACGTTCTGCCCAAGCCGCCATAATTCATGCCTATCTGCTTGTCCAGCACGTACCCATCAGAACATGAGCCTGAGTCCGAATTGAATTTGGCGCTCGCTAGTTGCCGTATAAGTCGTGTAGCCAAAACCTGACGAGCCCAGCGTCGAACCTGGATTCCCAAACGTGGCATGATTAAAAATGTTGAAAAACTCGGCCCGGAACTGGAGATTTGTTGATTCGGTGAGGCGCGTGTCCTTGATAACCGAAATATCCGGATTGTACCAGGAGGGACCAGTGAATGTGTGACGTCCCAGGTTCCCTGGGGAGGGCATTACCGAAACACCATTCACAGGACTGATTACCGTAGGCACACTAAAATACCCGGTACCGAGGCCGTTATTTGCCCCAATCACGGCATTCGAAAAGAACTGCGGCCCGCCGACCGGACGGCGGTTAGGCATTTTCAGGAAGAACGGCCGGTTATTGGCGCCTTCTCCGTATTGCAGCGTTCCGTAGGGAGAGTACACCGTAAAGGGGTATCCTGTCTGCGCCGTAATAATGCCGAGTAACTCCCAGCCGTGGGTGAGCCGTTCGGGAACATGCGAGAGTGCTTGCCAGTGGCTTACGGGTAGGTCGTATTCAAAACTGCCGACGAAACGCTGGTCGATGCTGTAAGAGGCGGGCGCATACTCGCATTTGAGGCAGTTCGGGTTCGGCATGTTCGTTCCCCCGGCGTTCCACACGGAATCAGCATCCGTCATAGCCTTACCCCAAGTGTAATTGGCCATAAACGTGATGCCGTGGGCTGGCGAAATCTTGCGCGCCTGCAACTGGAGGCCACTGTAATAAGAGTAGCCGCCATTATAGAAAATCTGCAGCTCGCCCAGGCCGGGAGTGACATTGCTGTAATGGGTGTACTGCGGTTCGGCCCCGAGGTACGCGTTGGGATACCACTGATTGTAAAGAGAGACCCCGTTATTCTGGACGTAAGAAGCTGAAGTCGCGATTCCGCCCGCGAATTCGTGCTCCAAAGTCACATTGCCGCTGATAGTGTAACCATTTCGCAGGCGGTCCGAAGGATAATCTCCGTAGAGAGGACCCAGGATGGCCGCGTAGGGCGCTATGTTGACCGGCGTATTGGGCGGAATTGTCTTTGTATTTCCGTTCGCGGCGATGGGCTGGCCGGAGGTACTCGTCAGCACCGGTAGCGCAACGGGGAACGGCGTGAGGCTATATGGCGCGTTGAGCATATCGTTCTCGCTTGCCAGGGGAAAATTCACCAGATCCTGATCGGGATAAACCGTGGGAATCATGTTAGTGAAGATTCCGAAGCCGCCCCGGAAAACGGTGTTGTGTCCCATTTTGAGGGCCAACCCAAAGCGCGGCCCGAAATCCCCGCCAACCCAGTCGGGCTGCCACAAGGGACTGGGATTCACGGTAAGATGTCCGTAAAGATTGCCGTAGTCGGTGACAATCGCCATTCGGTCACCCACCTCATACGGAACGGAGCTGCCTTCGTAACGCAGGCCCAGGTTCAGGGTAAGTCTCCGGTTAACTTTTATATCGTCCTGTGCATAGGCCATCAGCGTCCATCGCCGCAGACCCCACCACACGCCGCCGCCCCCAGCTCCGGCTGGCCCAAAGCCTGGCACCGTTGTTGCACGCTGGTATTGATAATCACTGCCCTCCATCAAACTGATCAGGCTGTTGGGGCTGGGCGAGCCCGCCGCCAAGGATGTCCCGCCGCTGACCGAGGGAATAGCGACAGGCAGTGGCGTGGCCGACGCAAAACCGTAAGAGCCGCTGGGACCCGTTCCAGTGACTCCGGTGCCGTTATCCCGCTCCCGGTGAAATTCTGCACCAAAGTGGAAGGTATGGCGCCCCTTCGTCCAATCGATGCTGCCCTTCGGTTCGAAGACGGTGACGTTATATTGGGTCTCGAACGTGTCAGGGCCCCAACCCTGTATAGTGCCGTCCCAGATGCTGGTTTGAGTGGTAGTGTACTCCGCAGGCGTTTCCGGCACACCTTCAATCCCACGGTTCAACGTAAACATAAAGTTGCCCACCAAGGTCGGCGTGAAGATGTGCGTCTCGCCCAACGTATAGTTGCGTGCGTCGCCGATGTTGCTGCTGGAGAAGTTGGAGCCGCCCAACTCGGCAGCCCAAGAATCGGTGTCCAAAGCGGTGTTGTTCATCCAAGAGGCGCGTACGAACAGTGAGTCCTTGTCGGAAAAGTGTTGGTCCACCCGCGCTGACCATTGATTGTGATTGGTGGGCTGGGAGAACTCGTAGTTGAAGGTATTGGCTCCGTAAATCCCTCCCGGTTGATTGGGCATTGGATACTTGCTCAGCACTTCTTTCGCCACAGGGTTCAATGGCACTTGGAGGGTATCGGGCTGCCCGGTCACTGGGTCTGGAATCGTCACAGTGCCATTTCTCTCACCCGCCGTCGGGACGGGGACGATGTTCGGTTCCCCAAGCCGCTGCCGCAGGCCCGCATACTCACCAAAGAAAAACGTCTTATTCTTCTTAATAGGTCCCCCGAACGTGCCGCCAAACTCGTTTCGCTTGAAGGGCGGGACGGTGGTGGCGAAAAAGTTGCGCGCGTCAAGGACATTGTTCCGCAGGAACTCAAAAGCGCTGCCGTGAAACTGGTTCGTACCGCTTTTGCTCACCATTTGAACGAGCACGCCGGCGCCCTGCCCGTATTCGGCCGAGTAATTGCTCGTCTGCACCTTGAACTCCGCAATGGCGTCAAGGTTAAAGTTGGTGAACTGGAGAGTGCCCATCTCGGGGTCAGCAATGTCGGCGCCATCTAAGGTCCCCACGTCGGTCTCACCCCGGTTGCCGTTGCTAGTCATCTCACTGGCCATCCAGCCCATGCCGCCGGTGTAGTAATTGACGCCGGGCACCATGGTCATAAGGCCTTCAATGTTTCTGCCGTTAAGCGGAAGGTTTTCAACCTGCTCCTCAGAGACGGTTGAGGCCACGGTGCCGTTGGTTGTATTGACCAGGGGCGGAGCGGCACTCACCTGTACCGACGTGGTCACTCCCGCTAAAGCGAGCTTGAAGTCCAGCTCGCGCTGCTGGGCTACGTTCAGGGTAATTTCCTTTGCAATACCCTCCTTAAAGCCACTGGCATCTGCCGTAACGGTATACGTTCCAACCTGAAGGTGCGGTATCGTGTACGTACCGGCAGAAGTCGTGACGGTCGATTGTGAAACCCCGGTTGATGTTCGTGTGGCCGTTACCTTCACGTTAGGTATCAACGCTCCCGTCTGATCTGCCACCCTCCCTGTAATTTCTCCCGTAGCCTGAGCGTGAAGGAGGTTTGGCGTAAGGGCAACCAACAAAAAGGCAACCACACTAAAGACTAAAACGTTCATCCGCGTACTTCCCTGACACCAGCTATGTATCCGTTTATTTATCACGTAGCTCTCCTTTTTATTAATCACGTAGCTCCCCTTCTACTTTGGTCGACACCGACGCCTGCTCGGAGGGTAAGGATTCAACGCCACCGAGCAAAACACGCTAACACGCGTTAAGAAGCAACATTCGGCATTACGCAACCGATTATGACTTTTGGGGTCAGGCACCAACGCCTACTCTAGCGGGTAGGGCATCGGTGGCAATTAAACTCGAAAGGCTGCAATCGATTGCTGAAACCGCTTGCATGGCAACAATCTTATACATTAAGATCTTGTTGTCAAGCGTTTTCTTTCTGTTTTTTGAGTGGTAGTTTCGTTCACCCAAGTCACTGGCTTTCATGCGGTTGTGTGAGGCTGCGACTCGGCTGTGCTATATTGAAAATCAACGAAATGCAGTTCGGGAAACCGTTTGCACATTTCCGGTTAGCTCATGCGTTCGGGGCTGGTGCAGAGCGTCAGAGGCATGTTTGATCGTGGCAGCCCACTACGTTTCACAGGTTTTCCTGTCGGCTCAAAGGAGAAACAATGGCCCATACGATGAAGGACGTGGCGAAGCAGGCTGGCGTCTCCCCTGCGACCGTGTCGCGTGTGCTGAATAATGCCAGTAACATTTCGGCTGAGACGGCGCGGCGTGTTTTAGAAGTTGTTGACGAACTTCGCTATTTCAAGAATGTCCATGCACGAAGGCTCTCGACGGGCCACAGCAATCTATTCGGACTCGTGATTTCGGAAATCACGAATCCTTATTTCCCCGAGCTCATCAGAGGGTTTCAATCTGCGGCTTGGGACCGGGGTTTTGACGTCCTCCTTTGCAACACGGAATACAATCCAGATCAAACCCAATCGGTATTCCGACGGCTCGTCGAGAGTGATGTGCGTGGTGTCGCCATTATGACGACGTCTGTCGACAGGAATGTAGCTACCGAGCTGGCCGCGGCGGGTATCGGCGTCGTCTTCTGCAATCTCGCCCCTGCTGAGACTCTCATCAGTAATATTTCGATCGACTACCGAGACGGCATCGTACAGGCCATTGATCATGTGATTCAACTTGGCCATCGCCGCGTGGCGGTCATTTCCGGCCCTGCGGACAATCGCACGGCTGTTTCGATCAGAAACGTTTTAGTAGCCGGACTTCGGAAGCGGAAGCTGCGGCCTTTCCCCGAAATCAACTGTGACTCTCACGTTGACTCCGGCGCAGCAGCGGTGAAAGCAGTGCTTTCGGTGCCCGAAGTGCCGACAGTGATCTTTTGCGGAAGTGATCTCATCGCGATGGGCGCGATGAGTGCGCTTGAAGAGGAAGGGGTTAAAATTCCCGGAGATATCTCTGTTATCGGTATTGATGATGTCTCTTTTGCTTTCTTGACTCGCCCGCCACTGACCACCATTCGCGTTCCCCGGGAACAGGTTGGATGCCTAGCATTTCAGGCCCTTGACAAGATGTTGAAGCTGAAGCGCCGCAAAGGAGCTGAATACTCTGTTAAGACAGAGTTAGTCGTTCGCAAGTCCAGCGCTCCTGCTCGGCAGCATTAGCTCTGCATCAATGTTAACAACCAAAGCCCTCAGAGCCTGCAACCAGCGATTTGGACCGAGTGGGCTGTGATTAAAAGGTAGAATCCAAGTCAACTTATCTAATCCCCTCCTTCCATTACCGCTTCGTTAAAAACCTCTGGACTGTGCTGCCTCAAAACGGGACATCTCATACGCCATCGAACAGCCGGGGCTGATGGCTCATGGCTGACAAGCAACTATCAAACTCAAGCCAATAAGTGAACTGCACCGGCATACAACATTCGGAACTCCCTAGAACGGTCACCCTCAGGTTCGCTGTCCAGCCTCTTTAACCGGTGCGCCCGTCTTCTTTTGTTTTGGCATTAGGGGGAATATCAATGCGGACTCGTGTCAGAACTTTCCGTTGACAAGAGCACGACCGCAGCCAACGCACAGACTACACCCACGGTCTGGCGGGCAGTAATAGATTCGTGGAGAACGATTGGAGCTGAGAACACCACGACCACGGGGTAAAGTGCCGTGAAGGGCGCCACTATGGAAGCCTTGCCGCCGCGCTTCATTGCAGCCAGCAATGCCCAAGCGCCAAGTGCGTTCAGGATCCCACCTAAGAAAGCCCACCCGAGACTTCGGAACGAATAGGCGAAGATCACTCGACCGGGATAAAGCCAGGGCTCTAAGATGAAGAAACCGACAGCCAGCCAAAGCAGCGCCCACTCCGCCGAAAGGTGGTTCGTCGAAAGCTTCTGTAGCAGGCCCACAACACCCCATGAAATCAAGACTACCAGCGCAAACCAAAACCATACTGGGACATGCACAGGTTTACCCTTTACAAAGCGAAGATAACCATAGCCAAGACGGCGAACCCGAGGCCAACAATCTGGAGCCAAGTTAACCGTTCACGCAGGATCAAAAATGCAAGCATAACCGTAATGACTGGATAAAGAGCCGTGGCAACTGTGATGACGGATGTATTTCCGCCGCTCCTATAAGCAGCGAACAGGGCCAAACCGCCAATTCCCGCCAAAATGCCATTGCCCAAACTGTAGGCTATACCCTTGAGACTTCGTTCGAACTCCAGACGTTTAAGGGCGAGAGCGACAAACGCCACCGGGATAAACCCGAAGGCGAAGATAAACTGCATGCCAGCGGCTGATATCTCGTTCGTCCCAAGCTTTGAAACCAACGCCCAGCCGCCCCAACAAAGGACGCAACAGACGGAGTACCAGAACCACTTTGCTTTGAGGGCTTCGGGTATCATTATGGTCCTGTCGTGATTCGGTTAGCCGCTCGGGTATCGGGATTAACAGACGTGGGGTGGGCGGCTGAATCGGGTCCAGTGAGGTGGAGTCTTCTAAATAAAAATCTCCTGGCTGAAGGCTTGGTCAGGCTCTTTCCTCCACCTGCTCTCGTTCTGCATCGAAGTAGTACACTTTGCCTTCGCGATAAGAACGGACGGAGAGTTCCACTGTGGCTTCGACCTTAAAACCAAGGTCCGCAGGGCAATTTGGCTGCTGTCGTGTCCGCACACATTCTAGAAAATTGTCTACATGTTTGAGGTCGCCCTGATTTCCTACGCCATCGACGCGCACGCGGTCAAACAAGTTCTTCCTTGCGAACTCCACGGTGGACGGCGACTCGGGAAGAATATCTGCATAGTCGTACTGCCGGGAGGGAGGTCCTTCCCATTCGTCGCTCAGATGAATCGTAGCTTTGGTCCCGCGGATATTCATTCTGGGGCCATGCTCGTTGACTTGTGAAGACTGAATCGTCATGGAGAGCTTGTTCGGGAAATCGGCGGCCGTCAGGAAGGTATCCGGAGTTTCGCGCCCGTCGTTATAAACCCACAATCCACCCATGCCAGCCACGCGCGTAGGAAAGTCGTCCGCAACCGCAAATTGCAGGGGCGCCACTACGTGATAATGTAGGTCGGTGGCGATGCCGCCCGAGTAGTCCCAGTACTTGCGGAAGCGGAAGAACCTGTCGGCATCCCACGGAATCGAGGGAGCCGGGCCAAGCCACTGTTTCCAATCGATGTGTTCGTCGCCTGTTGCGGCTGGCCCGGCAGCAGGATCGATGGACCACCATGGGCCTTCGTTCCAGTCGCCGTCTGGAGCATTACGACTGTAAGTACCCTGCACCGCAACCACCTGGCCAATCAATCCGGACCGAACAATGTCGCGAATCTTAGGCCACCGGTCCCACGAAAGTCCCTGCACCCCCACCTGAACCACACGATTAAGCTCCTTCGCCTTGTGAGCAACCACCTTGCTTTCCTCTACCGTGTGCGTCATAGGCTTTTCGACATAGACGTCTTTGCCGCTCTCCATTGCTGCCAGCGTGATAGCGGCGTGCCAATGGTCTGGAGTAGCGATAAAAACCGCATCGATGTCGGAGCGATGCAGTAGTTCCTGATGGAGTACGTATGTCCTTGCCTCAGGTGCCTTTCGTGCAGCCATGCTGAGCCGTTTCTGATAGACATCGCAGAGCCCCACTATTTCGATATCCCGCTTTTTGGCGCGATGCTTAAGCAGCAAATCCAGATGATCATGACCCCGGGCACCTAGGCCGATTACAGCAACGTTAATGCGATTATTTGCTCCGACCGTGCGTCCGAAAGCTGGGGCGGCCGCAAGGGCCGCTCCCCCCAACGCACTGGCCTCCAGGAAATTCCGGCGGGATACACGATGCGACGACTTCATGAATGAAACCTCCTAAGATTCCTGTTAGATCCATGTGCATCACTAATCAATATTGCCAATCGACTGCGAGGTGCCTTTAAGCTTGGCGGAAGAAGCATACTCCGCCTTCGGGGCGATGCGAGTTGTCTATATTGCGGGAGTAATGACGATATCTCGAAAAGCTACACGTCCTGCCTCGCTTCCTTGCAGCAAAATGGGGCCAGGCAACCCTTCGTCGCTGTCGAGAGCCCCGCCAGTGATTCCTGGAATCTCTTTCTGATCGATGACAGTTACCCCGTTCTGCACAACCGTGAGGGTTCGACCGACGAGCGTGATATCAAAGGTTTGCCATACGCCCGACCTGCGCGGCTGCTCCGGATTCGGCGCAATGAAGCCGTATATAGCACCCGTATGGTTCTGCGGTGGTTGGTCAGCCGAATCGGTTTCTATCTGCACCTCGTACCGGCCTCGCAGATACACCCCACTGTTGGACATGGGCCCACACTTAAACTGGAGGTGCAACTTGAAGTTCTCGAACTTGGAAGTGGTGATGATGCCAGAGCCACTTCCATCCTTCACCAGGACCCCGTGTTCGACCTTCCACACAGCTCCCCGGGTAGGATCTCTGAACGTCCAACCGTCAAGATTCTTTCCATTGAACAGCCTAATGGGTTTGCCCCATTTCGGAGTTGCCTGCGGCTCTAGGGCAGGTGCTCTGTGGCCCGTCCATTGCCAGGTAGCCCCGTTCGAACCCACCGCCGTCCCCACAAGCTCACCGTTGACCAGCTTTCCCGTAAACTGCTCGGCACCGCCGTAGTCCACCGGATGGGAGGGCATGGAGAACTCGATTGTCCCGTTCTCTACCTGCGCCTTGGCTGCGGGAGTCGCACTTCCCCCAAATCCCACCACTAAGACCTTTGTTTGCCCTTGCGCCTCAGATACTTCGATCCATGAAGGATAATCGCGGGCTGGCGTTTTTACCGTCAAGTCCCAACGCCCCAAGTACTGACTGGCCGACACTGACGCGCTGGGAGACGGGCTGACTTGTGAGCTGGGACTTTTGGAACACCCCCAGCTCGCTAAAACCGCGACGAACAAGAGAAAAGAACAAAACTTCTTTGAGCCTGTCATGTTCACCTCGTTATTTCACCGAAGGCAGAAATTATAGAGCATGAAAGTCACTGCGCCTTAAATGTCTCACACATCACCCTGGTGCAACAGCCCGGACTCGTCTTCAACAATGTAGCGACAAATGCGAAAAGAATCACAGTCCCCACCCGAAAGCCGCGCCATGTGGTCTGCCGTGAGTTGCACTGGAATAATGTCAATCAGGAACTGCCACTCAGGCGGAATGGGTGGAAGCTGGAACACCAAATGCCCGCTGCTTTTGGGCAGGTCCTGGCCGATCACCATGACGCAGGCCCCTAGTTGCCTCAAGTCTCGTGCCACGGCCAAGTCTTGCCGGCGCATCCGTCGGCCGTCAATCCAGAGCGCAAAACGCATATCTCTTGCCACAATCTCCTGTGGCCCATGCCGGAAGCTGCCAGTTCCCAACGCTGTCGCCGGCAACTTGACGCCTTCTTCCCAGAGCAACTGGGCCTCAAGACAACTCCCAAGACTGGGGCCACGTGCGAGGAAGTAACAAACTGGCCGGGAAACAGGCCAGGGCGAAACAGCGATCTGCTCCTGCCAGCCTGGCAAAGCCCGCGCAGCGCCGCTAACGGCATGCAGGAGCGAAGTCACTAAAGAGTCATCAAGAGCGCCAACAACCGAACTCGCCAGCATTCCTGCGGCGGCAGAGAGGCTGGAATATGTATTGACAGAAATTGCGTGGTCAAAGTTGACGGAAACCACAATTGGGACTTCTGCCTCACCGGCGAGCGGCCCGTCCGGGCTATTCGTAATGCCTATAACGGCCGCCTTGCTCTGGTGGGCTTTAGTAAGCAGCTTGGTGATTTCTGCGCTTCGGCCACTTCGTGAGATCATGATGATTACAGAGTTCTCTGCTAATGTAACAAAGTGCAACAGATCTGCGGCATCCTGCGCGTGTACGGGGAATCCCCCCTCGTGGAATATCGACCCCGCATTCAGGGCGGCGTGCCAACTGCTGCCAATTCCCGTAAGGTATACATGACTGGCATTGCGGATTGCTTTCCCTGCCATCTCGAGTGTGGTGCGAGATTCGTTGCAAAAGTGATCAATCACGCTTTCTAGCTCGTTGGGCTGGCGGAGTACGTCTTGAAGAAAATGTGTCATAAACTTCAACTTCGCCTTGGCTCCCCCACAGCTAACGGTTTTCACCCACAGTTGAGCGCTTGCACAAATGCTCCCTCGGCCGGCAAGGAGACATCATTTGTCGACAGAGTTTAATCGGTTGCAGAAACCGATTGCACAGCGACTATCCCATAGGACAATGACATTGTCAAGATTTATTGCTTTCAAGGTCGCTGCAAAGCAAGAAGTTCCCAAACGGGCAAAAGAGAAAGTCTCGGTCGTAATACTAGGTTAAGTCATTATGAGGTGTTATTGAACTTCATTTCACACCACGGGCATCGGCCCAGGACTCTAAGGAGAATGATCTGCAACCGATTCCTCACCAGGGGCAGAGTCGCGCCTGAAGTTTTTTTAAGGCGTGCGCGCTCCCATTGGAGAAAAGCATAGGCCATGGTGACCAGGGTTAAATGGTGATGCCAGCCCAGCCAATGCCGTCCCTCGAAGTGGTCCAGTCCGAGTTCCTCTTTCAATTCCCGGCAGTCCTGTTCGACGCGCCAGCGGGCCTTGGCCAAGCGTACCAACCAGCGCAAGCCGAGCGGCTGGGGACCCAGTTGGGCCAGCCAGTAGTTGATCGGTTGTTTCTCTTCCAGGGGCCATTCGATCAACAGCCATTCGGCCACGCGCTCCGGGTGTCGCTGGGCCCGCCAGCCATGCGCCGCCCAGACTCTCAACTGAACAAAACGCGACCGCTGCGGACCCCGCGTGCCGGTCCGCCACGTCACGTTCTTCCAAGCAGAGTTGGGCAACTGCCGGGCCACTGTTGCCCGGTCCTAGGCTTCCGGCAGCGCGCCCGGGGGGCGGATAGCGCCGAGGCCGGCCCGTGCGAGCCAAGCGTGGCACGGCAACGGCGTTCGGGTCGGCGGTCCAAACCACGGTTCTCAGTTCCGCCCCCGCCACGTAGTCGAACTGGCGTTGGCGCAACTGCTCCCGAAACTCAAAGCTGTTGCCGTAGGCCGAGTTGGCCACGACGGGCAGCCTGGGCACTTCCCAACTCAACATCTGATCGATCAGCTCCAGCGCCAGTTCGGCCGGACTCCGGTATGTCAGGCCGGGCGGCAATTTCACTTCCTGGGCGCGCTGGCGATCCTCGACCCAGGCGCGCGGCAAATACAGCGTCTAGCACAGAATGTTGCTTATGGAGGCCTGGTCATCGGCGATCCTCCCGTGACGGATCGAACTTATGAACGTGAAGTTGACCGTGTGGTGGAACTGCAGCTTGAGAGGGCCGGAGTGCGGTTGGCTT
>JAJYLL010000120.1 GCA_021787735.1 Acidobacteriota bacterium
GCCATGCCATGGAGTCCGTTACAACCGCTTATTAGGGCGAAATTCCTCTTGAGGAACAGCGCCTGGAAGTAGCTCAAAGTGCGATGGGCGTTGCGGCGGCTCAGTTGGGAATTGCCGAACCGTTTACGGTCATTCCGGATCCGAGCCCGGAGGAAACAGCCCGGTTGGTAGAACGGCTCAAGGCAAGGATGCTGGAAGGACTGGAAGTCGAGGAGGAGGTCACGGTTTAACTCGGGCCCATGGTTGCCAACCCCCAGCAGGGTGCGAGGACTCACGGCTGCTGCCCGGGCTTGGAAATCAATGGTTCCCGCAATCGCTGGGAGATGGGCTGCGGTCGGAAGTCCCGATGCGGCTCTGCCTCGATTGCAGATAGACTTCGGGTTTACGTGGTTCGACGCTCGCAGGTGGCAGAAATTCAAATATCGAAGGAGACAAACAATGGCTAGACCCAGGAAGAAAGAGATCGGAGGCCTCGACGATCTGCTTCTCGCGATCATGAAAAGCGAGGGGATGGTTACCATCCATCAGCTTTACTCCACCATGGGACTTTCACCAGGCTCAACCGCGCGGTCGCTGGAACGTCTTAGGCACTTCGGGTGGGCAAAGGGGGAAAGCGGCAAAGATGCAAGAAAGACCGCTTTTGAAATTACTGACCGGGGGCGTCAATACCTGGAAGAGGTGTGGCACGAAGCTGTTACACGTGGGCGCGAAAGCACGGAGCCGGAGGAAGTATTCCGCGCCGTCGTGCTGGCAGCGTCGATGGGCAGTGAGGACGACGTGAAGGCCTGCATTCCCAAACTAAGAGACCTTGCGGCTATCCGGCGGGTCCGCGCCAAGGATTTGATCACTGGCGCAGAGGAGAGAGTCGGACCGCCATCTACTTACCATGGTCTGCTCCGCGCTGTCTACGAGGCAGGACGGATACGGGGTGAAAGCGAGGCCCTGGATGACATTGTTTATCGACTCGATCGAAAGCCACCGGTGAGCTAGACATATGAAAATGGCCTGCCTTCATCCGTGGCATCGAGGGCCGTCTAAACTGCCACCACCGATGCTTCGGACCAAAGGCGGATCTGGAATCACTGAATTCTACTCACACGATGAGGTTATAAATGACAGCTCAAATTGAAATGATGTGGCCCGGTTTGCAGGTGCCGGGCCAAAATGGATCTCAAGCCGCGATACCTTCTCTCGCCGGACTGGTGAAAGTTGCAACAGAGATTGCACAACGCCGGCGCAATATAATGCTTTGCCTGAAGTGTTATCTCAAAGCCGGCGACAGAGAAAAGGTATTCGAGGTTGCCAGAGAGTTGTGCGGAATGGAGGATCATGGAAAAGAAAGTTATCGAACTCCTGAGAGTGTCCACTAGTGGCCAAGCCGGCCCAGATAGGGCCGGCATCACCGCCCAAAGGGCTGCAAACCGCCAGACCGCGAAGCGGGACGGACTGGAGATCGTGAAACCCATCGAGATGTCCGATGTTTCGGGCGCAGCCCTTCTCCACGCCCCGAAATGCAGGAGATGCTCCGGCTGCCGACTGACCCTGGCCGGCATGCAGATCAGGAACCGCGGGGGCCTGAACTATGCAGACTTTGGCCCACTCGCCTTCAAACGATATTTCAAGTGACAGCAGGCAGGAAGTTTTGTTGCGTGGAGCAATCCTTGCTGCGTTACGCTTCCTGAGTGGTCATGCCCACGGAAGCGGCACGCCCTTTTTGGAGGACCATCCTTTCAGGTAGTCTGCGTAGAGATATTCGACACGCACTGTTTCGAGCATGGTGGACAAGGTAGATTGCAGCATTCTGTATTCTTTTGCCACGCGCTCACAATTCTCATGGCTGAATCGTTGCAGCAGCCGCACGGCTGCGGCTTCTTTCCCAGCCTTGATCTCTCTCAGTGCTTCCGCTTCCGCTGGCACCTGCCGGCCCATCTCCCATCGCTCCGTTGCGTCAAAAGTTGCGCGCACTGCCGGCTGCAGCACTCGGTAATTCAAGTCGCAGAGCAGCTTCACGTGTTTGGCCCACCACCAGGGCGAATCTACGGACCAGGTGCTGGTTCCTTCAGCGTAGGAGGCTGGAAGGGTGGGTCCGCCCAGGTAAAAAGGCTTGAAGACGTTGCAGCAGGGGCTGGAAAAACTGGCCCAATAGACCTGGCGCAACGGCGCGGGCATTTCCGCCCGCAAGTGGGCCACAAACGACGCTACAGTGGTGTAGGGCGCATGCGCATTGTCGTGCATGCAAGGCGTCGGCCAGAAAGTTTCCGCCGCTCCCCAGCGCGGTTCAGCGATGGTTCCCTCCAGGTGGTTGCGGCTGATCCGCATCATGCTGGCGGGGGTGGCGTGGGAAAAATCCTGCTTCAGACAGGACATCGTCATGTTGCGGCGAATCTGCATGTCTCCCGGGTTTGTCGATTTTGCAGTCCAGTAATCGCCGTAGTCGCGGGCCATGTTAAAGTCACTTGCCGACCGGGTCCATCCCATTTCAACGGCGTGCTCGGCCAGCCGCGGGTGGGCTTCGTCCCAATCACTCTCAATGGAATAAATGTTGGAGATCGAATAAACGCCGTGCCGGACCCTCTTCGCCGCCCAGTATTTCCCTGCGGTCTCAAGCACCCAGGCCTCGTGCGGATCGGCAAGAATATAGCTGTTGTGATAGTTGGCCTTGCCCCATTCGCCCGGATGTTCGCAGTCGCCGCACTGGCCGTACTCCTCAAGCAGGTCAATGATCACGTGCATGGCTCCGTAGGCCGTTCTGCCACGCTCCAGGCCCAGCCGCAGCATGTCCATGCCGAGCAAGCCGTTGCCCCACTGCATGGGTTCTTTGGAGAAGACGGCCGTGTTGCCGATCGCCACGCCGTGCTCGTTCATACCCTGCTCGTACCCGAAGGCCCACCAGAGTTTTGAACCGAAATGTTCGTAAGTGTTTGCGACCTGCGGAATCTCGATGTACGTGCACTTTACCTTTTCGCCCGGTGCGTGCGTCCGGCGGGGCATCTGGACCAAAGGCTGGGCCTCCATCGGCGGCCGGTCGCTGTTCTTGCCCAACAGCACCGAATGGTCAGCAGTGGCATCCCGCAGCGCCACAAACACGTCGCAGCCCAAAGGAGTGGTTGTCCCCGGCGCTGCAGAATTGACAACCATGCGGCCCGAATCAGCGGCTCGGGCACTCTTGCCGCCCAGAATGCCAGCGGCAGGAACAGCCAGAGCGCTTTTGATAAGGTTGCGTCGTGAAATGGTTCCCATGATTTTCCCCTTGGGGCACACTATAAGTCGGTTGAGTGTCCACCGCTAATTTCCTCGTGCCATCTTCATTCAGCGCAGTATACACCGCGTGCGCTGGCCGGCCATCACAATCTTGCAGGAAGAAAAGGGTGCGGTTGCGGATTCTTTGCCATTAACAGCAATCGCACCGCGGGCGGCAGCCGCATGAGCTCCCGGCGCTACGCCTGGCGCCAGCAGTCCGGTCTTCAGCAGATCATGCGGCGCCCAGTTCTTCATCTCGCGCCTGCGGCCGAGTGCGGAAAAGAAGGCTCAGCCAGCAGCCGATTTTCGATCAAGAATCGCATTGCCCCGGACCCCTTGGGCTGGCCTTGAACTGTCGAGCGAAATCGCCCACTGAACAACCAGCCGGAGACGAAGCATTGCGGCCGATGCTCTGCCTGGAGAACCTTTGTAAGTTGCATATAAAGGCGAGTTGCGCGACTCATCGCAAGCTTGGGACCATGCCGCCAATCTGGAATTCGTGGATTATATCCCAACAAATGCGTACCAATTTGGCACACTTCTGAACAAAAGATATTTCTAATCCTGGGTAGCTTGCTCGGAGAGCCTCTGGCATCGTGGCCCGACTACGGAAAGTTTCACCCCTCCTCTACGGAGTGTTTCCCTCCCTCATCGGAAATCCTTCTCTCTGCGCTAGGACGGTCTCCCGATTTTCACCGTTGGTCCTCATCCGTATACTGATTATGGAGAGAGAGAAAGGTGGGAGGTAAACAGCGATGACACTCAAAGGTGGTAATGAGGCAAAGGGCGGGTTCTACTGGCATAAGGGCGATTGGGAGATCGTGACAGTGGAAGGGAAGAGGGGAACATTGCCCGGGACCGAGAAGGTTGAATACATTCGGATACCTGGGATTCTGTTTGTGCCGGTTGCGTTGATCATCAGCGCCGCGTATGTGGTCTTCTTCCCGTTTGTCGGTTTCGCCCTGCTCGCGAAGGTCATCACGAGAAAACTCCGCATTGTCCTTGGTGGGACTCGCCAGTTGGAGACTGAAAAACTGGCCCCACACGCTGCTGGCCAAAAGCGCGGGCAGTAGTGGCTGCAGGTCGAATGGCCTGCGAGGGGCGCCTGAATCGGGCCAACGGGTGTCGCCGCGCACGAGCGCGGCTCAACCTTCAACCCGGATCACCCCTTTTTTGATGGCGAACTTGATCAGCTCGGTTCGGTTTCGCAGGCTGAGTTTTTCCATCAGATGCTCGCGATGCGTCATGGCCGTCTTGATGCTGATCCGGAGTGAATCGGCAACTTCTTTATTGCTCCAACCAAGCGCCACCAATCTCAGAACTTGTTTTTCGCGGTCGGTCAAGGTTTCGTAGAGATCTTCCGGCTCGGCCTCGGATTGTTTGGGGAGGCTTTGCACCGCCTCCATGGCCACCTGGGGATCCAGCACGAGTCCGCCCTGCGCGGCGGAGCGGATGGCGGAGGCCAGGTCAGCGCCGAGCATCTTCTTGAGAACGTACCCTGCAACTCCAATCTTCAGAAAGCGCCGGACATATTCCGGATCGTCGTACTGGGTCAGAACGAGCACACGTGTTTTCGGCGCTTCGCGCTTGAGTTCAAGTGTTGCCTCGAGTCCGCCTAGCCCCGGCATTGCGATGTCCATCAGCACGACATCGGGCTTGAGTCCCTTGCACTCGTCGATGGCCTGGCGGCCATCGGTGGCCTCGCCGACGACCTCGATGTCCGGGGTCAGGTTCAGGAGGGCCTTGATCCCGTCGCGCACCAGCGCATGATCGTCGGCGATGAGAACGCGAATCTTACCCATCAGCTTCTCCGCGTGGTACGGTCAGCACGAGGCGCGTGCCCTGGCCCGGCGCAGAATCGATCAGCGCGTTTCCGCCAAGAATCTCCATTCTCTCCCGTATACCTGCCAGACCAAGCCCGCGACCAGTGGAGGCCGTGTCAGAAGTGCTTGCCGGATCGAAGCCCTGGCCGTCGTCCTCTATCTCAATAGTAACAGTCTCAGGCGTGGCGGCGCACTGGATAAGGACCGTCTCAGCCCGTGAATGTTTGACGATGTTGGTGATGGCTTCCTGCACAGCGCGAAAGAGCGCCGTTTCAATCTCAGGGGCTAGGCGCACATCCTCTTCGTCGGTTTCGCAGCGCACTGCAATCCCGCGTCGTTTCAGGTCGCGGTCCGCATACCAGGCGATGGCGCGAAACAGGCCCAGGTCATCGAGGACGGAAGGCCGCAGGTCGAAGCTCAGGCGATGAATGCCGTCGAGCGTCCGGAGGGCGATCGCTCTTGCCCCCAGCAGGCGGCCGCGCGAGATGCCTTCCGGCAGTGTTGAAATAGCCGTATCAAGTTCGAGGGCCAGCGCACCGATTACCTGGCTGGTTTCGTCATGCAGTTCGCGCGCGATCCGCCGGCGCTCCTCTTCCTGCGCCCGGATTAGTTTCTTCAACAGCATGGCCCGGAGCTGGTCGCGTTGTTTGAGCTCCTCGTAAAGCTTTTCGATTTCCGCGGTGCGTTCCTGGATGCGCATCTCCAGGAGGTCGCGGCCTTTTGCCACATCGTCGAGTGACTGCTGCAGCGCCACCCGCATTCGCTCGAGCGCCTTGCTCAGGTGTCCCACTTCGTCGCTGCCAAGATCGGGAACCGGAGTTTCCAGTTCGCCTGCCGCAATCTGTTCTGCTGTCCCGACCAGTTTTGAGAGCGGCGCGGTGATGCTCGACGCTGCACCCAGAGCGAATGCGAGCGCCAGCAGCGCCAGGGCCGAGCCCCAGATCAGAATCTTTCCGCGCAACCCCGCCACTGTGGAGAACGCCTGCGTCTTGGGTTGCCGGATGTTGATTCCCCATGATCCGCGCAATGGAAGCGGAGCAAATGCCATCACTTCGTCCACCCGCTGTTCCGCCGGCCCGCTCTGATGGCATCCGTGGCAGGTGCCTGCTGCGGGAGTCCGCTTCTCGATCAGCGTTGCCAGGAAGTCCCGGTGATCGCTCTCCGTGAACAGCCGCCTTTGGGTCGTGCTGGCGATGACAATGCCGTGCTGGTCCACCAGGTCCACGGTTTCGCGGTTCACGAGCGGCACAAAATTCAGCAGCCCGCGGAAGGCTGGACTCTCGGGATCAATCTCGCCGCCTATAATTCCGACCACCTGGCTTTGTGGGTTCCGTAAAGGGACAAGAAGGAAGAGCCGGCGAGTACCACCGCTTGTGCGCGAAAGTGGGGAAATTTGCGGCAGCCCCCTCTCGATCGCCAACCGGAATGCAGGAAGTCCCGGTGACAGCGCGATTTTGCCATTCGAAGGCGGTTCCGCCTGCACTACTTTGCCTGTGGGATCAAGTAGAAAAGCCCGCGCCAGGAAACGAGAACGGACATACGCCTCGCGGAGCGCCGACTGCTGGACGCGCAGGCCGGGCGAGCCCGATGCAGGCGATATCCCCTCGAGCAGCTCAAGGTCGGAATTCAATGCGGAATCGACGTTAGCCGCAACGCTGATTGCGAGTTGCTTTCGCTCCTCCAGAACTTGCTTTCCCATTGCCTGGATGGTTGACCAGCTCAGCCACCCAAGGATGGCAACCGTGCTGAGTGCTCCCCCCATCGTCAGCAGCACGATCCGGGCGCGAAGTCCGCGCCGCACACTCGGGTTGGAATTGACCGCGGCCATCTTTATGGCTCCGGGCTATTCCGGGTGGTCCGTTCCAGAAGATGGGGATGCGCCCCGCTCTTCTTCACTTTTGGCGAGCGACTCCTCATACTCAAGCGGATGTTCTTTTACCATCCGCTCTCTGACGATCTTTCCGGTGAAGATGCTGGGATCGAATGGGAAAGCCTCAGGGGACAAATGAGCGTTGAAGAGGTGCCAGGTAATGACAACCAGGAAGGCCAGCAATCCTTCTCTCCCGTGAGCCATCATGGCTGCGGGGATTATTTCACCAGGAAGGAATCGTGTTGTCAGAACGGGGAAATAAAGCATAAATCCTGTCACAATCATGACGATTGAGCCAATCAGCATGCCCCAATACTCCCATTTCTGCCGATAGTCAAAGCGGCCAAAGCGAGGATGCTCCTCGGATAGCCGCAGGTAATATCGCAGCATCATGATGGCATCCTTGAAGTCTTTTCGCGTGGGGACAATCGAAGGCCGCGCCCTACCGGTGGCCACCTGCCAAAGTCCGGTTCCCAGATGCCAGATCACAAACACGGTGAAGACAATCCCTGCTTCCCGATGGATCCACCGCACGCGGTCGATGCCCCCCATTGCGAGGATCATCCACTCGGCCCAGTGCATGGGGAAGGACTCCTGGGTCAGGCCGGTCACGGCCAGGACAATAAACAGCAAACCGACACAGGCGTGCTCGATCCTCTGCCGCGAGGAAAATCGTGTGAAGTATTCCGTCATCGATTCACCACCGCCCGCCAGAGATGGAGCAAGATCTGCAATACCAGACCGCCAATCACAAACGGAATGAAAACGGCGTAAAACACCTTAACTGCGTAAACCAGTGGGGAATGCCGCAGGCTGGGCTCATAATGCCCAAGCCACGCCGAAGGGAAATTGGCGCTGGCGTCAGTGTGGCATTTGCGGCAGGTTGTCAACAGGTTTTCCTTGATCGCCAGCATACCCGCGCCGTTTACCTTCTGGATGTCATGCACGCCGTGGCAGTCGGTGCAGGTTGCGGTAAACTCCCGAGGGCGGGCCTTCTCTGTGCGCTCGAGTGTGGCCGTCATGCCGTGGAAGTCGTTCAGATAAGTGGTCAGGACCTCGGTGGAGATCCCGTATTTCGCCATCAACTGCTTATTGGCATGGCAACTGGCGCAAAGTTGCGGGATTTGCAGGTGCCACGACGCCGAGAGCGGGTTGGCGGTGTCGTGAGCACGATGGCAATCAGTGCACACTGGAACGTCATTGTTTCCATGCTCGATCAAGGCCTTTCCATGAACGCTTTTGACGTACTCGGCAGCAATCGCCGTATGGCAGCGGGCGCAGGCTTTTGAAATACGCGAGCGTGGTTGGGCGGGCGGGGCGATTGCGTGAGAACCATGGCAATCAACGCAGGTCGGGGCATTTTGATTGCCCTTGGCCAGCGCCGCGTAATGAACGTCATCCAGCAGACGGCTGTATTCGGCAAAATGGCACTGCTTGCAAACCTGGTAGAACGCCAGTGAGACCGCATGCTCGTCCGGGAAGGTTCGGGTAGCGTGTGGAATCGTGGTGATGTCGCTATGGCAGTCGGTACATGCCAGCCCCGCGTGCACCGACCCGGCAAGCGCCTTATGGTCGACATAAAGGGACAGTGTTTTACCGTTCCCCAGTTTCGTTGAGGCAGAGGGGTCGCCGTGGCAGGCGAGACAGACATCGTTGGATAATGCCTCGCCGGGCAAGGCCGCGCTGTGCGCGCTGGATGGAGCCAGGACCGTCACGGCAGCAACCAGCAGTACGACGAATCCGACGAACCCAGTCAGCTTTCGGCCCATCGACCCTCTCGTTTCTTCCGCAGACGTTCCAAAAAATGCTGCGCGTTGAGAGACTTTCGCGAATTGGCGGAGTCTGCTCACGGCTTCCCAGGTGCAGCCGGTGGAAGTCCCCCGACGATCGAAAGGGCCCAGACCAACCCTGTCCTGCACTGTCTCCTGCTAGTAATCTAGGACCACGAAAACCCTGACGCAGTAAATAAGATCACACCCTGTCGTGATGTACATCACATAGCGTGTTGCCGTAGGCCGGGCAGGTTCTGAGCTGAAATTGATTCTTTTCGGCAGGCTTCGGGTTGTGATAAGCGTCACCTGGGAATGTGGGCAAGATCACAGCGACTGCCAAGTGTTTTGAGTATCCTTTGCGTCTTAAAGAACCGTTCTTGCGGTGGCTCGGGGTTGGTGCGGGAATGGAACCCGCGGGACGAAGCTGCATCGGGGGATAGCGCCCCTGCTCCTCTGGGGCCACGTCGAACCAGTCAGAGCGAAAAACGGTTGTGGCAACCTCCGGGACAGGTTCGGATCGTAACTGCTTGAAAAAGCAGCGAGCAGAACCTGGCACGGCAAGTGTGAATTATGAACGCCTGGCAACGGTGCACGGTAGCGACGATAGCGGTTCTGGTGCTCGCCCCTGCAGCCTGGGCAAAGGGCTCGGGGGCAGCCGGCGGCCTGGATTGTCTGGCTTGCCACGGTCAACCCGGTTTTACGGATTCGAGCGGCCACGACATCCATATTGATCAAAAGCAATTCGCGTCTTCAGTTCACGGAGCGCTGGGCTGCCAGGCTTGCCATTCCGACGTTACAGAGTTTCCTCACAAATTGCCTGTCCAGAAAGTAGCTTGCTCCACCTGCCACTCCGATGAGGGTTCAGGCGTCGCGGCCAGCGTGCACAAGACGGTGATGAGTAACCCTTCGTCGCCCGCCTGCCTGAATTGTCACGGCAATCCGCACATGATCGTCCCCGTGCATGACGCTCGTTCTCCCGTCTATGCGCTCAATCTGCCGCGAACTTGCGGATCCTGTCACGGAAATCCTAAGGTGGCCAAGAAGTACGGACTACCTAATGTGTACTCGCTCTACATCGATTCCATTCACGGATTTGCTCTTACCCGCGACGGGTTGCTGGTGGCAGCCACCTGTACAAGCTGCCATGGGTCTCACAAAATCCTGGCTCCGAACGATCCTCAGAGCCGGGTGTTCCGGACCAACATTCCCAGTACGTGCGGAACCTGCCATGCAGGGATTGAGGAGCAGTATTTCCAGGGAGCCCACGGCAAGGCCCTCCAGACCGGCGTTTCCGACGCACCCGTCTGCACCAGTTGCCATACGGCGCATTCCATTGAGAGCGTCCGCACGGCGGAGTGGCAACTGAAGACAACGGCCAAGTGCGGAAGCTGCCACCAGGGGCGCGCGAAAACTTACGAAGACACGTTCCATGGCCAGGTGACGACGCTCGGTTTTGTGGTTACGGCCCGGTGCTGGAACTGCCACGAAGCCCATGAAATCCTTCCTGCGTCTGACCCGCGATCGTCCATCGCGCCGGCGAACCTTACCAAGACCTGCGGCAATTGTCATGGACCCGTAACAAAGAGCTTCGTCAGCTATGACCCGCATGCCAACCCTCGCGATCGCAGGCACTACCCGGGACTCTACTACACCGC
Source organism: Acidobacteriota bacterium (assembly GCA_021787735.1). Classification (GTDB taxonomy): domain Bacteria; phylum Acidobacteriota; class Terriglobia; order UBA7540; family UBA7540; genus SCRD01. The sequence continues at coordinate 10,361 of JAJYLL010000120.1, forward strand.
CCGCTTTATGAATCTCCTGATGCTGGCGGTGTTTGGCTTTTTTGGCCTGCACACCATTATGTGGTTCATTCGTTCCATGATCGAACGTCGCAAGAGTGAAGGAAAGGGTGAGAAGGCTGCGTCCGAATAGCGCGGCAGAGGTGAAATGGTGAACCAAGAGCAGGAGTCCCGCTACTATTACCGGTTTTCGCCGGGCAAGCGATTGCTGCATGGAATTCTGTTCTCCTCGTTTCTGGGACTGGCACTCACGGGACTGACCTTGAGATTCAGCTATGCCGGCTGGGCCTCCACCTTTGCGCACGCGGTGGGAGGGCTTGGCGCAATCTTATTCTTCCACAAAGCATTTGGAGTGTTGCTGACGGCCGCTTTCCTTTTCCACGTTGCGAATGTCTTGCGCCTGACTTTTTTTAAGGGGCAGCCTGGAATGCTTTGGGGACCTGAGTCTCTGGTGCCCCAACCGAAAGATGTTACGGATATGACGGCGCATTTTCTCTGGTTCTTTGGCCTGGGGCCAAAGCCGAAATTCGACCGCTTTGCGTACTGGGAGAAGTTTGATTACTGGGCCGTTTTCTGGGGGATGGCAGTTATCGGATTATCCGGATACAGCATGTGGTTCGCCCCTGCGGTGGCCCGTATTATTCCTGGCTCGTGGTTTAATGTTGCACTGCTTTTGCACGGCGACGAGGCGCTGCTTGCCGTGTGGTTCATTTTTACGATCCACTTTTTCAATACACACTTGCGGCCCGGCAGCTTTCCAATGGACACGGTGATTTTCACAGGCCGGATGACCGAAGAAGAATTTGCCGAGAAACATCCCATCGAGTATGAGCGACTGGTGAAACAGGGACAACTGCAGGCTCTTCGAGGTGATGAACCGCAAAAATGGTTCCTTGTCTTTGGAAAGATTGTAGGCTTTGCGGCTATCGCCACCGGCTTTATATTGCTCATACTTACGCTGTTTTCCTTCCGGCTGTAATCCTGCAGCAAATATTTCGCAGGGTCCCAAGCCCACGGCCCGGCAGCGGCTCCGTCCACACATGTCGCGGCGGGTTGACCTCCTAACAACGCCTTCGACGGTCAATAGAAGCTGAACTGGAACCGGGAGATAAAGACATTTTCCGTGGGACGATTGCCGGCTGCCGAGCCCCCGGTGAATTCGGTATGCCCGTAGTTGAAAACAACCTTAAAGTACTCATGAGGATACCAGTTGAAGCCCACAAGAAACCCATCAGCGTTATGAGCTGAAGCCCCCGGATCGGCAAGCAGCGGAAATGCTGACGGATCAACATGGAGAGAGTTTATTCGCCCTGCAACTTCGAACGCTCCCCAGTGGTGATTGGCAGGATCGAATGCATGAGCGGGCTTAACATCCGCGTACGAAGCGTTTTCTCCCGTCAGCACGTAGGACGCAGAAGCCTGCCACGCCGTGTTGGCAACTCGGTGGGTCACAGTTCCAAGGCGAACATCCTGTGCAGACATAGCATATTCCGCCATCATGCCCATTCGGCGCCAATAATAGCTGGCTTGCGGTGTAATACGCGTGCGCTCTCCGTCTGCAACGGCGCCGCCGCGATAGGAGAAAAATTGGGCCAAACCCGCGGTCGAGAAGGAAGGCAAGGTTCCTTTTTCACTGCCTGCGCTTCCCCCTATCCCAAAGCCGAGCCCCGCAAGCGGGGATGTTGTGTTGTCCCGGAGCGGATATGCAAAAATACGAAACTCTGCGTCGGCACCATGATTAGTCCTGTTCTCCGAGCTGCCACCGTCGGGGACACCGCGGAATATTCCACCCATGTAGGTGAGCCTTTTTCCCAACAGGTCCCCATGAAGCTGAATTCCGATGTCGCGGTCCGGGATGAGGTCAGTGGCAAGCGCCCTTTCGCTGAACATCAGGTTCCTCACTGCCTGCAAGCGCTCCAAGCCGATCGGAGATTTGAATTTCCCAACCTCGATCTGCAGCTCATCTTTAATCCTGAAATCGACATAGGCATCGCGAACCACCATGGAACCGTTTTTTTGCGACTCGGCCATAATCCGAAAACTTAGGCGATTAAAGCCCTTGCCCAAAAGCAAAACCCGCCCTCGGCGGAGGATGAAATCGGCAGTTTTGCGGGGCGGATATGGGCCGACGAAAATCCGGTCGTCAAATTGGACCATTCCTCTGAGCTCCAGTTCTGCCTTTCCATCGCGGGAGCGGATATGTAACCCGTTATTCCAGTTAATGGCCGATGCTGAGGCTTGAGCTGTGGCGCTGGAATTCTCCGATAAGCTGGGCGAATCTGTGCTTTGAGCGAAGCCGTTGCCAATCCCGGCAACGAAGATGAGCAGGCCAAAGAGCAAGAGACTACGGACGCGAGCATGCGGAATTCGCACGTCCCTTTCTTGCGGAGCGAGGGGCTT
>JAJYLL010000121.1 GCA_021787735.1 Acidobacteriota bacterium
ACCGTGGCTACTCGCTATTGCGCGCCGGAGCGCTGCTCGTGCGGCTGCGGGAGGCGATTGGCGTTCAGTTCTTTACGCAACCGCTCGACTTCCTGTTCCAGGCGAATATTCTGCAGGGCTACGGAGATGACTGCATCAAGTTGCGACTGCAGGCTCGGCCCGAAGCCCGAACTGCGGTAGAGAAGAAATCCGTCCTGATCGATCAGGATGAAGGTGGGGAAGGAATCGACGCCGTAAAGCTGCTGCATGAGGTAGCTGCTATCGAGATACTGCGGCCAGCTCATCTTGTGTTGCTCAATGAAGCTCCGCCACGCGGCGGGATCGTGATCGGAACTGACGCTGAGGATGACAAAGGGCTGGCTGGAGAACTTCCGCCACAGGGTCGCCAGGACAGGCGCCGATCTGCGACACTGCGTGCACCAGGCCCCCCAAAAGTCCAGCAGGACGACCTTGCCGCTCAAATCGGAAAGGGTAAGGGCATGTCCGTCAAGGGTCGTTAGAGAGAAGTCGGGCTCCGGCTCCCTTGCGGCGAGGAATGGATGAGCGATCATCTGGCGTGCGGCGAGGGCCATGGAGCTTTTCGGGGCGGCGGTCAAGTAGCGCCTTAGCGTCGCAATGCCCTCCTGGTTTTTCCCGCCCTGCAACTGGGTGACGCCGAGATTGAAGAGGATGCCGGCGCGGCCAGGGTAGCCTTGATCCAGCGCGTAGGCGGCAGCGTATTCCTTTTCAGCCACTTCGAGTTGCCCCTGGTCGCCCGCTGCTCCAAGTTTCTCCGCTGCCATGGCTTTCAGATTGTGGGCCAGCAATTGGAGCCGGACGTTTTCTCCCGCGAAGCGAAGCGTCTCCGTACAGGCGTTCTCGGTCTGCTCGAGGTTTCCCAGTCCCCAGTGGGACAGCGCTATGCCCCAATAAGACTCCGCCGACTTTCCGCCCTGGCTCGCGTTTTCACGCTCGAAAGCTTTGAGGGCCTGCTTGTAATGCCTGTGCACCAGCAGCGATTCGGCGCTTTCGGCGGGCTGCTGGGTGTCCGACGGCCTTGCGCCAGCGGCCCCGGCCACAACCACGGGCAACATCAGGAAAAGGATCGGGACGATGAGACGCCAGCGGAGAAGCACGGGATACTTATGTTCAGCGGGAGTCAATCGCATTCTGCCTCGGAAGAGCTGATGACCATTCGGTTGAAATTTCACCGTCGCTATCCTAACACAAATCATCGGGGCCGCACTCATTGTGAAGAGCGGCACGCATGCACCACCGCGTGCGTTTAATGCACAGTCAGCGTCACCGTAACGGGATGCTGCAAGGTGCCGGAGGTGCCGGTGATGGTCAGCGTGTAAGTTCCCGCGGGCGTGCCGGGATTGGAGGTGCTGCCGCCACCTCCGCTGCTGCTGCCGCCTCCGCCGCAGCCGATGGCAAGCGCGGCCAGCAGGACGGCTCCGGCGAGCAGAGGCACGGTCCGGTGGCGCTGCCGGAATGCCGCGATAAGCATCCCAATCATCATCAGCCACAGCAATGCCATCCACCAGTTGAGCGCGCCAAAGCGTCCCCATGCGGTCGGGACAGTCCGCGGCGCGGGCGGCACAAACGCGGTTGGCGCGGTGGTGGTGATGGTGACTTTCGCGGTTTGCGTATGGGTCCCGTCGAGCGTGACGGAGGCGGGCGAGACCGTGCAGGTGGCTTCTGATGGCGCGCCGGCGCAGCCCAGGGAGACGGCGTGGTTGAATCCAGCAAAAGGCGTGAGGGTCAGCGTATCGCTAGCCGAGCCGCCCGGCAGGACGCTTAAGCTCGACTGGCTGGCAGTAAGACTGAAGTCGCCATAGGACGAAATAATAAGGGGCGAAGAAGTGGATCCGGCATAATTTCCATCGCCGCTATAGGAAGCCGTGATGGTTGCCTGCGCGGAGAAGGTAGTGATGAGAGTGGCCGTGAGGGTGGCGGGAGTGGTGGATGTGCCTGCAGTTGCCGTGTAAGAGGGCGTTCCGCTGATCAAGTTTCCGTTATTGAAGAACATCACGTAGCTTGTGGGGGCGGGGCCGCCGTTCTGAGAGGATGTTACAACCGCCGTCAACGTAACGTTGGTTCCCGGCTGTACCGTGCCCGAGGGACTGGCGCTTAGCGTGGTGGTGGTTGGGACCTGCACTGAAACCGTGAAGGGTGAAGAGGCGGAAGCGGCGTAATTGCCGTCGCCGCTGTACTGGGCCGTGAGAGTGGTTGTTGAATTCAGGGAGATGGTCGCGTTTGCCCTGCAGGATGCGTAGGTGGTCGCGGTGGCGGCAGTTCCTGCGCAGGTTGCAGGATTGCCGACAGGCGTGGAGCCGTTGTACATCTGCACCGTTCCCGTGGGCGCTGCGCCGTTGCTCTGGGTGCTTATGGTAACTGGAACAGTGAAGGATGTTTGCGCCGGGAACGGGCCCCCTGCATAGGCCATTGTGGTTGTGACCGCCTTGGTGACGGTGACGTTGTCGGTAGGCGACGTGCTCGGGTTATAGCTGTTGTCCCCGGAATAAGCTGCCACCAGGGCATAGGCGCCGGCCGGGAGCTGGATCGCCTGGTCTTCGGTGTAACCCTGGCTGTTCAGCGCGTAGGCGCCCTGATCAAGAGGCTGGCCGTTGGCCGTGATGTTTACAGTCCCGGTGGGACAGGCGAACTGCACAACGCTGTTTGAGACGCACGGGTTGCCGGCAGAGTTCAGGACGTCGGCCCGCAGGATGTAAGGCGAGCCGTAGGGTGCGGTGGTGGCGTCCGTGTTGGTGACCAGCCCGGTGTTCGGGTCAAAAGTCACCAGACCCAGATGGGAGTTGCTGTTCTCCGGGCTCACGGTGACCAGGACGGGCGTGGAGTCGCTGGAGCCGTTTGTTCCGTCGCCGGCGTAATGCGCGAAGACGCTGTAGGTGCCGCCTGGAAGCATATTCGTGCTGCCGGAAACCGTGCCGCCGCTGCCCAGCGTGAAGGTGGCAAGGCCGATCGTGTTGCTTCCACTTGGGTTCGTGGTGGTGACCGGATTGCCCATCAGTTCCACGTCGCCGGTTGGCGTGCCGCCGGAGGAAGTGACCGTAATGCCGGCCGACACCGACTGGCCATGAGTGATGGTGGTGGGGCTGAGGGCGAGCGTGGTTCCCGAGGAATGGAAGCTGACGGAACTCCAGTTGTTCGCCATGTTGGCGGCGTTCACCGTGCCCAGGCCCGTCGCCAGGTCGTAGGCGGTGGACGTGGTCCACGCCGGGGTGGTGGAATCGGCGGGGCTGACCAGGATGCCATCGGAGTAGCCTGCAGGGGCATTGCAATCGGGCGAACCGGCCGTGCAGGCCACGGAATTGTTGCCGGGCGTAATTTCGGTGTTGGTGGAGTTGTGGCCGTGGATGATGTCATAGAAGACGCAGCCGGTCTTGCTGACCGCGGTGGAATCCGATGTGCAGTCGTTGCTGCTCTTGGCGGCTGCGGCGGCCAGCGGATACAGCACAAAGTCGGCGTTGCCCTGCCGCTGGCCGGTCTTCTGATTGACCAGGGCCATGATGCCTGCGAATGCCGGCGTGGACAGCGAGGTTCCTCCCACGCCCACAAAGTCGAGACTGGAAATACTGCCGCTGCAATTGCCGCTTGTGCCCGAGAGCCCTGAACTATCAGACGAGCAGATGATGTAAAACGCGGCGTTCAGGCCGTCACCGGCAAACAGGGAGACGTCGGGAATGTCTCTCATGCCGTCTGCGGGCACGCCGGTGCCGGTCTGCCAGGCGGGCTTGGCGTAACCGGCGGTGCAATTTCCGAGGGTGTCCTTGAGGGCGCAACTGCTGGGCCCGCCGGATCCTGCAGTCAGGTCTTCTCCATAGCTCCCGGATGGGCAATCCGTTGCCAGACCCGAACGCGCGCAGGAATCATTCCAGGTGATTTCCGGAACGTAAGACTTGGCGGAGCTTTGCGTTGTGGAATTGTTAGTGGTGTCGAAGTACGTTGCCGGAGCGTCAAAGTCAGTACCGCCGACAGCGATGTTAAAGGGAGTGGAAGCCATTCCGCTGACGGCCAGTCCCTGGGTGGCTGCGCTCTCGGAACCCGGATTGTCGCACCCGGCTGAGCCGCTGTCGCCGGAAGCTACCAGAACCGTGATTCCTTCCGCAGCGGCCTGTTCCCACATCGCGCTTTCGAAGGCATTGCCGGCGTTGCCGAGGTAGGATTCGCAGGCGGCGAAACTCTCACTGAGGATCGGGGCAAGGTTGTTGTCAACAATGTAGAGCGCCGAAAGATCTACGCCGGACGTCGCTTCTGTATCCTCAGAAACCACCAGATCGATGGTCGCGTTTTTGGCTACCGAGCCCGCCCACTCGGTGTCCGCGTCGGCTTCAGTTTCCACGCCCGGAACGCGGCCTGGATCGGGGCCGTCGAGGATCACATTCACGGCGTTGGGTGGCAGACCGAACATGCTGCGGAAATTGGCGACATCCTGCGTGTTGATGTTGGAATCGGAAACGATGGCGATGGTTTGGCCTGTGCCGTTGGTTCCGGAGTTCCACAGCGGCAGAACGTTATAGATGGTGGCAAAGTCCGTGGGGCCCAGCCCGTAATAGGCCGGCTGCGAGCAGGTGGAGCCCTGCGGGCAATTAATTGTGTAGAGCGGCTGGATCTTGCCTGTCTTCTTCGATCGCGAAAACACACCCACGCGCTGGTACAGCGGTCTCCGTGGGAAGTTGTTCAGAGAGGCGATGCCCTTAACTACCGGCGCAAGCGCCGCGGGAATCTGCGGGTCAGACGAGTTGGACCAGTAAGGCTTGCCGTTAATGACGTACTTGTGGATCTCGGACCGGAATACCTGCCGCACCAGTCCAGCCGAGCCGGAAAATTCAATCGCCGTGCGGCCGTTCGTCACGCGACTGACCTGGAAGCCCTGCGCCGTGAGCCAGTTCGTGACCGCCTGAATGTCTGAATCGGAAGGGCCGAACTGCTGGCCGAATTGTTGCGGAGTCAGCCAGTGATGATAGTTCGGGGATGACTTGTCCTGCTGCCCCTCCAGCAGATTGGTGAGCGCGGTTTCCTGCTGCGCACTGCGCTTCAGCACCAGCAGCATCCGGGCCATGGGCAAAGTGTCCGGCGCAAGACCCTGGTCATTCTGTGGGCACGCAAGGACAGGAACGTTGCCCTTCAGGACCACCCGCTGGGCATTGTTCACCGGTTGCGTCACCAGCGACGGTATGACGTTCGCTTGCGGCTTGCTTTGAGGAGACCCCAGCGCGGGGGCCGCACCTGTGCAAAGTAGCGTGGCAACGCCTAAAAATACGATGCAAAGTCTGATTAGGAATTGATGAATGAGAAATGAAGGAGTCAGGAAGCAGAATGATGCATCCTGGTTCTTGTCCATGATGGCGGGTCCTCCTACTGAGGCTGTGGGCACCTGTGGCTCGGTGCGGTTTCGCTTCAGCTCTGCCGCGCTTTGCAAGGGCACGTTTATGTTACATCCCAAACGGAGGGTCAAGCAAAATTGCGACGGGTCGAAACGGGAAACGGCAGGTCTGAAAACGGAAGCTTGCAGATAGCTACCGGCTGTTAGCGAGCGGGAGTGACATTAACGGTCACGACTTCTTGTTTCAAAGGAATCAAGCCTGGAGCGTGTAGTACAAAGGATCAAAGGCTAGAACACTATAATTGCGGATATTCGCACACGTCGCCAGCCAAAGCCTGTGTGGGTTGTGGTGAGAAACCCCCTTGTAGAGAGTGATATTATCCAGTCTTTGCAACAAGCCCTAAGTAGACATATCCCGCTCATAATGAATACCTTATCAGCCCGCGGCCAATTTTCCGCAGATTGCATTCAGGTGATTACCCTATGAGGAGATCAGGAGTTTTCAGGCGCGATTTCCTGAGTGTGTCTGATTGAATCTTCTCTGGCAAAGAGTAACATTGCATACATTGAAAGAGCGACTTGGCTTTGCCGGGGGCTGCGCCGGACCTCTTCAGGGGGTGCAGCGTTCCAAAAACCGAAGAAGGGTCCGCGCCGGCTGAAGCCAGAGTCTCTCTATAAAAGGGTCGATGCAGAATCGATCGAACCTTGTTATGAGTGAGGGGGGAACAAGATGGCGATAAACGTGGAGAAATCAGGCGCGCTGACGTTCATCCGCGAGGCGGACGAAACGTTAAAGCAGAAGCCGAAGAGCAACCTGGATATGGGGCTGTTCCTGGTGCTGGTGGTCTTGGTGGCATGGGCGTTATATTTCAGCTTTGGCACTTTGGGTTTGCCGATGATCAGCCACGCTTTTAAGGGCTTGATGGCTGCAATCTGGTGAGGCGGGGCTTTGCCGCCGGCTGATTCGGACACTTGTGCTGCGGCATTCTGGTCCGAGCCGGGGAACCTGTGTCGCCCCAACGGGCAGTACTGATATCTTTCAAACTGCGGGACACGCACGACATTGCGGGAATTCATTTAAAGACAATTGTGGCGGTCATTGACCGCCGCAATTTCCGAGCTGCGCACATCGCGTGAGTTGCGATTGGATGCGCCGCCTTTTTCCGCCGATGGCTCGCGGCCGATGAGTGAAACCTGTTATCGGCCTCCTATCCTCTCAATTCCGACACCAACGCCAATTTGCATTTTTGGGTTAAACTGCATTCCTGATGCCTGCCCGCCAAAAACTCTTTGCTGCTGCTGAACGCCTGCACAACTATCTGCTTGCCCGGCACTACGATGGCGGACTCTTACGAGGCCCGGACGCCGGCGTGCGCTTCAACCTGCGCGCGTGGAGGTTTCTGAAGAGCGCGTTCAACTTCCTGCCCTGGCACGACGATTACGTTTTTATCCAGACGCAGGGCTATTGGATCCTTTCGAACTGGATGCTGCATGAAGCCACGGGCAGCGCGCGCTGGCGCACGGTTGCGCTGGAAAGCACCGAGGCAACGCTCCGGCTGCAACGCGCCGACGGCACCTGGGCCTACCCGCTGCCGGAACGCAAACACCTGATCGCCACGGTGGAGGGCAACTGGGGCGCCATCGGGCTTCTTGCCTCCTATGCGCGCCAGCCGGAACAGCGACATCTTGAGGGCGCCGTCCGCTGGTACGATTACCTGGTTGGCCGCATCGGCTTTCAGCAGCACGAATCGGGCAAGGCCATCAACTATTTCGACAAGCCTCGAGGTAAGGTGCCGAACAATTCCGTTGAGGCGGCCTGGGTGTTTGCGCGGATGTGGCGGGCCACGGGCGATGAGCGTTATCTTGAACACGTGGACGGCATGGCGGACTTCCTGAGGAGCGTCCAGCTTTCGACGGGCGAACTGCCTTACGTCGTCGAGAGCCCGTACGAGCGCCGCCGTGAGCATTACCTGTGCTACCAGTACAATGCCTTTCAGTTTTTGAAACTGGCATGGCTCGATCGGCTGCGGCCGAGCGAAACGGTTGCGGCAATTCTGCGCGGGCTGGCAAAGTTTCTGGCCACCGGAGTCACCGCTTCCGGCGCCTGTGCGGAGGATTGTTCCAGCCGCCGCGTGGAAGTGGACTATTACACCGCCGCGCTTGCAGCTGCTGTTGATGAGGCGGCGCGGCTCAATCTGGCGGATGGCCGTCTGGCTGAAAGCGCCTACAATCGCGTGACAGCCCGCCAGAAACACGACGGCAGTTTTATCTACTCCAGGGGCGATTACTTTTTTTTGCACGACGGCCGCTCCTACCCGCGGCCCATGGTGATGACGTTGTTCCATCTGCTTTACGGCGCGGGCGCGGGAGACGGCTTTGCGAAGGTTTGAAGGGTAGCGCAGAGTTTCTGGTTTTTGAAACTCGGCGGCTTTTTAATGAATTCATTACACAAGCCGCAGACTTCGAAGAGCCCAAAGTCTGTGCCACCCCTGATTCATTTGGCTTTAAAGCCTGTAACCCAGAATGTGCGGAATTTGCGGAGTATTCAATTTCGGAACGCATGAACCGGCCGACCAGGCGCAGTTGAAGCGCGCTGCGGACGCCATGGCGCATCGTGGTCCTGACGACGAAGGCTTCTACCTCGATGGCGAACTCGGACTCGGCAACCGCCGGCTGAGCATCATTGATCTGCCCGGCGGGCACCAGCCGATCTCAAACGAGGACGGCAGCCTGTGGATCGCTTTCAACGGCGAGATCTACAACTATCGCGAGCTTCGGCAGCAGCTTGAGGGTCGCCACCAGTTTCGTACCGCTTCCGACACGGAAGTTATTCTGCATCTCTACGAAGAGCATGGGACCGCCCTGCTGGAGCATCTACGGGGGATGTTTGCCTTCGCGCTTTGGGACGGCCGCATGCGCCGCCTGATGCTGGCCCGCGACCGCATCGGCGTCAAGCCGCTTTACTATCTGGCCGAGCCGGGCCGGCTGGCCTTCGCTTCGGAGTTGCGCGCGCTGCGCCAGCTTGCGACGCGGCCGCTCGAAATCGATCCTCAATCCGTCTACGACTTTTTCGGTTTTCGTTACGTGCCGGCGCCCAACACCTTCTATCGCGGCGTCAGCAAACTGCTGCCCGGGCACTTCATGATTGTGGACTCGAACGGCGTTCGCCAGGATTGCTATTGGGACCTGCCGGGCGAAGACGAAACGCCGCTGGCCGCCGAGGATTACGCTGCGCAGGTGCTGGAGACGCTGCGCGAGTCCGTCCGGTTGCGCCTGGTTTCCGATGTTCCGCTGGGAGTCTTCCTGAGCGGCGGCGTCGATTCCACGGCCATCGTGGCCATGATGTCGGACCTGGGCGTGAGCCCGCTGCGGACGTTTTCCGTTGGCTTCGAAGAAAAGGAATTCAGCGAATTGCCTCACGCGCGGCAAGTGGCAGCGCGCTTTGCCACCGAGCACACCGAAGTGGTGCTGCGTCCGCGTGACCTTGCAGACGAGCTTTCCCGGCTGATCGCCTTCCGCGACGAGCCCGTTGCAGAGCCTACTGATGTGGCCCTATTCCGCATGTCGCGGAAGGCCGCCGAAACCGTCAAGGTGGTGCTGGCAGGTGAGGGCAGCGACGAGCTTTTCGCGGGTTATCCCAAATATGCCGCCGACCGGCTGGCCGGGCTGGTCTCGGCCTTTCCGCCGGAGGTGACGGGCGCCATTGTGCGGTGGCTGCCGTACCGCCAGCGGCGCGTGAAGCTGGCGCTCGAAGCCCTCTCGATTCCGGATGAGGCGGAGCGCTCGGCCACGTGGTTCGCGTCATTTTCACGGCAGGAGCGTGAGGCGCTGTTCTCGCTGGACTTTCTGAACCAGATAGACGTGGCGCATCCGGCGCGCGTGTTTGCGCAATACCTCGAACAGGTGCGCGACCGGCCCCCGCTGAAGCGCATGCTCTACGCCGACCTCAAAATCTGGCTACCCGACAACCTGCTGCTGCGCGGCGACCAGATGACCATGGCCGCTTCAATTGAAGAGCGCGTGCCGTTCCTCGATCACAAACTGGTGGAGATTGCGGCGCGCATTCCCGTGCGGCTGCTCACCAAGGGCTTCCGTACCAAGGTACTGCTGCGCCAGGCGTTGCGCCCGTATCTTCCGCCGGAAACCTTGCGGCGACGCAAGGTGGGCTTCACCGTGCCCGTCGGGTTGTGGTTCAGGAAGACGCTCAATTCGTTTGTGGCGGACCTGCTGCTTTCGCCCGATGCGCGATCGCGCGAATACTTCAATGCCGAAAACATGGAAAACTTTGTGCGCGAGCATTTCGACGGCGTGCGCGACCGGCAAAAGCAGATCTGGGCGCTGGTGAATTTTGAACTTTGGATGAAAGTAATAGCGAATCGTGAGTAGCGAGTTGCAAATAGGGGAACGGTGAACAACAGCAATCGTGGAACAAATACTTCCGCTGCCGGACCGCCCGCGGAGAAGTCAACCATCAAGTCGTACCGAGATTTGGAGGTATGGCAGCAAGCTATGGATTTGGCGGTTGAATGTTACAAGGTGACGCAACGATTTCCCAAGACCGAGATGTTCGGTATTGTTTCCCAAATCCGCCGTTCCGCTTCGTGGGTTCCTGCCAACATTGCCGAGGGCCATGGCCGGGAGGGTCGCCCGCACTTCGTCCAATTTCTCAGAGTGGCTCAAGGCTCGTTGAAAGAACTGGAGACGCATTTGATCTTGTCGCCCCGGGTTGGGTTCCTGAATGGCGAGGAAAGTGGCCCCATCCTGCGGCGCTGCGCGGATGTTGGGAAAATGCTCCGGGGATTGATACGTGCGCTGGAAGCCCGCACCAGTCCGCGTTAGGCGGGGCTCGGCAAAACGAGCACCTATTCGCTACTCGCTACTCGCAACTCGCTGTTCGCTAAAGTATGAACAAACCTTCCTCCACCGGCGTTTGCATCATTATTGAAAACCTGACCGTACCCCTTGATCGGCGCATGTGGCAGGAAGCACAGGCGCTTGCCGAAGCGGGCTATCGCGTGTCGGTCGTGTGCCCCAAGGGCCGCGGGTTTGAGCAGCCGTACGACGTGCGCGGAGGCATTGAAATCTACCGGCACAGATTGTGGGAGGCCTCGGGACCGTTCGGATACTTCCTGGAATACACCATCGCGCTGGTGTCGGAATTTCGCCTGGCGCTCAAGGCTTACCGCCGCACGCGCTTTCGCATCATTCACGCCGCTAATCCGCCGGACACCATTTTTCTGATCGCGCTCTTCTTCAAGCTGTTCGGCGTGCGCTTTATCTTTGACCACCACGACCTGAATCCCGAACTCTTTGAAGCCAAATTCGGACGCCGCGGCCTGTTCTATCGCCTGGTGTGCCTGGCGGAGCGCTGGACGTACCGCACTGCAACTGTCTCGATTGCCACCAACGAGTCCTACCGCGAAATCGCGCTCAGCCGCGGCGGCATGCCGCCGGACCGCGCGTTCGTGGTGAGAAGTTGCCCTGATCTCACGAACGTTCGCATCGAGCCACCGCATCCCGAGTTGAAACGCGGCAAGCCGCTGCTGGTGGTTTACGTTGGCGTGATGGGCCCGCAGGACGGGCTCGACTTACTGCTGGAATCGGTCCGCTGGATTGTGCGGGACGCCGGGCGCGATGACATTGCCTTCGCGCTGATCGGCAGGGGACCTGATACGGAGAAGCTGAAAGCCTGGGCTACGGAAAAGGGTCTTGATTCCTGCGTCACGTTCAAAGGGCGCGTGCCCGACGCCGAAATGTGGGCTTACCTTTCCACCGCCGACCTGGGCGTCGCTCCCGACCCCAAAAACCCCATGAACGACAAGTCCACTATGAACAAGATTCTCGAATACATGGCCTTCGGCCTGCCGGTGGTGCTCTACGATTTGACGGAAGGCCGCCGTTCGGCGGACGATGCAGCGCTCTACGCCCAGCCCAACGATCCCAAAGATTTTGCCCGCCAGATGCTGGCTCTGCTCGATTCCGAGGAATTAAGGCGCACCCTTGGCGCCCGCGGCCGCAAGCGAATCGAAGAAAGCCTGAACTGGGACATCGAAAAACACGAATTGCTCAAGGCGTATGAAACGGCGCTGGGCTATGGGCGGTAGCCCCCACAGCCCTGTGATGAGTTCGGGCACCGAGAAGTCACCCTGCTGATCGGAGCGAGAGCGACGAGCCTACTTCCCATTCCTGAAGCATCCTTTCCCCTATTTCAGAAAAATCAGGATTCTGCGCGATGTAGGAACGCATCTCGTTCGCAGTCTGGGAAATGGCATTGTCGATTCGTCCCAAAATCTTCCTGATTCTGGATGGTGCGCCTCCGAGTCGAGTTTCGCCGAGCCTGCGGAGTTCTTTGGCGCTTGGCCAGCGGGTGGTTCCGTTGAGGGTCAGAGCCATATTGTCTTTGGGTAGGTAGACGGAGGTGGTTACGAGATCGTAGACAGGGGCGAGGTTTGCTTCGCCCAGAACATCGTCGTAAACAATCCCGAAATTCTTCAGATGTGCGTCGCCGTTGCGGAGGGCGCAATTGACCGCAATCAAAGTGAACAGCCTCTCCATATCTTCGTTGACGTGAGTCGAATTGGCGAACTGCTGGAAGCGCTTCATAATCGATGTCTCGTAGCTTCCATGATATTTCTCGTCTGTCCTGCGGGCATTCAGCACACAGAAATCCTCGAAACCTCGGTACGTACCGTCCGGCCGGAGGTCAAACCGGTCGATCACCAGTGCCATACCGTCCTCAGCCAGACGGTAGGTTGGCACCTCAAGCCCGCACTTCTGCGCCACCGCAAGGCAGAAACGCTCATTTGTAGCGAGATAGGGATATTCGTTCGGGTCCCAGAGTTTTACGATGTGTGTAGCGCCCAGATAGCTTTGAGAGAGACGCGGCCTTGCGTTCATAAGCGCAGCGGATGCTTTTTCATCGCGAACAAGAATCTTAGGCTGCACGCCGCTGATGCCGGAAAAGGTGGCAAACTTATCGATGAGGTAGCGAAAAAGATCCCCATCGCGCCGCCGTGCCAGGATTTCATCCACTGACTGGAACGGAACTTCCTCTTGCAGATCTTCTTTCTCGCCCGTATACCGGATGCGGCCGACCTGCGAGCGGCCAACGATAGAGAGCAGATCAAACTCATCAAACGTGCCCGTCGCCTTCGCGAAGGCCAGGCGTAGCCGCTCGCGCAGGATACCTTCGGGCAGATTCATCTCAAAAATGGGAGGCAGCCCGAAAGGAACATCCCACGAGGGTAACCTGACGGGCATGGTGACGGAGACCGCCCGCTCGACGGAAGTGTT
>JAJYLL010000018.1 GCA_021787735.1 Acidobacteriota bacterium
CGCTTGCCGCCATTATGCTGCGGCTCCTGCACCGCGCCATTTTTTACCCCTCTCAGCTTCGCTGATCGCAGACCCCAAAGATCAGGGTCTGCGCCAGCCCCGGTTGTCGAAGATCCCGGCGAAGTCGGGAAGCGACTGTGGATTGGTCACGTCGCCGCCCGTGGGGACGGGCGAGAGCCAGCGGCCATCAGCGCTATTATTCAGCCTCATGACTTTCTGCTCCCAACCACGCCAAAACCCGCAGCCTTCAAGAACAAGGCTGCGCTACCTGCTCAGGTACCCGGCCTGCGGCCAGATTCATTTCTTGATCCTGGGTTGCGTCCCCCATTTAAGAGGCGGCCTAGCACGTAAGTCCAGGCGAAGAAAAACAGGAGGGTAAAGATCGCCGTTTCGACTAGCGCAGCGGCGACTTGAGCTAGACCTTCGAACCAGGTGGCGGGGAACGCCGTCCCCTGCTTTATGCCAAGCCAGTCGAATAACAAGGTCAAACAAAAATAGAGGCCTGCCGTTAGGATGATGAGTTTCCTCTTAGGGGTTATTCGCGTTTGGTTCATTTAGTCCTCTATTTCAGCCTGCTGCCGCAAGCGACACATCCCGACTCTTTAATGTTTGTAGACCCCCGCCACTGAACAAACACCCGCTGCCGCGAAGCCGCCGGAAAGTCCGCCCGTTGCTCCCGTCGTGAACCCTGCAATGCCGCCCAAAACTGCGCCGAACGGCGCACCAATGCCCTCGCCGAAGATAGTCCCGGTAACGCCACCTGTTATGGCTCCTGTTATCGCTCCCTTTACCGCACCGACTTCAAACCAGTTTTGGACCGCCCCCTGAGGGGAGTTTCCGCAGAAGTACCATATTCCCCAGTTCTTGGCTCGCTGAAGGATGGATGGTTTCTGCGATTGCAGCACCGCCGTGGGTCTCGATAATTGCTCCTGCGCGGCGGGCGAGAACTCGCCCCCGAACATCGTGAACGCGTCACTAGCATAAATCTTGGTAAAGCCACCAGGGGCGAACAGGCTTACGGAAGTTGCGTATCCATTCGCATTTCCAAAAGCCTCGAAATTGATTGTGGAAAGCAGTTGCGGCGGCATAAATGATTCGGTCACTACCGGAATGTTCATCAACCCAAACTCGTCCCAAGGAAAGGTGCCGCAATCGACGCCCGGAATCGCGCAAATGCTTGGTATTTCCCCATGATAATACTGGTCCGCGCAGTCCATGTTTGTGCAGGCGGGCGGGTGCGGAGGCGGGCACGCTTGCCCCGGCGTGCATTGCTGCAGCCCCAGCGGGTCGTTGAAGGTCGCGGCGTTGTTCAGCGAATAGGCATACCTATTGAGTGACTGGGGATTGGCCACGTCGCCGCCCGTGGGGTCGGGCGTCAGCCAGCGGCCATCAGCGCTATTATTCAGGGTCATGACTTTCTGCTCCCAACCAAGTCAAAACCCGCAGCCTTCAAGAACAAGGCTGCGCTACCTGCTACCCGCTCCCCGCAGCCGAAATCTTCACAACGGAGGCCGCTGCCTGATGTTCAAAAGAAAAGTTTCCTGCACCTTCAAAAGAAAATTCCCTCTTGAATTTCAAGAGAGAATCTACCTGCTGTTTAGGACAGGAACGTAAGCACGAATATCCAGCTGAGTACAAATCCAGCAAGCCCGATGAGCCGGGCAATCCATTGGGCAGTGCGATCATTTACGTCTATTTCCGGGTGTGTATGCCTGGCAGTCCGAAGCGCGCTCGCCGGGTCAATCATCGTGCGCAGGCTATAGCCGACCATGAAAAGTCCGAAGAGCAATGGCAGCCATACTGGAGCTAGAAGGTGCAACGCGCGAGATAGCGTAAAGTGGGTGCTCGCCGCCGCATAAGCGAGGATAGCTAGCACGGCACCGCCTCCGAAAAGGTAAAGCGCTGCATAGGCGACGCGCCTTGGCGCACTCAGTACCTTCTTCCCTCCCGTAGTGGGTCGCCCCCACCGGAAGAAATTCCCCGTCTTAAGGATGCAGGCCCCCTCAGCTAACAAATATATTGCGGTAAAGAGAGCGGCGATTACAACACCCACACGGTTCTCCTTTCCCACTACAGATCAAAAAGACCAACATCCTGAATACGTATATGCAGCACTGACTCCGGGAGCGCCCAGCGTTGGTCCCGCTGCTATTCCAGCGCCATTTGCCGTCACCTGCCCACCGAACCCGTTAGAGAGGTTACCTCCGAAGGACGCTGAGCTCCCACTTAGGATCCCGTTAACTCCACTCGGAAAAGCTGGGATGCCGTTAAATGTCTTTGCGAATAAAAGAGGGCCGATAGCAGCATTGTGACCTGCAGAGATCCCGGCACCAAGGCCCATGCAAAACGTCCTGGTTGCAGGGTTCCATGCAAAGTCCCCAGCAGGTCCGACCCCCAAAACGCCAGGTTCTGGCGCGAGCGGGACGATCCAGCTCATCTGCCATGGTTTGTGGAGCACATAAGCTGCAAAGGACCCCACTGTCGCACCAATCCCCACTATTATCCCTGGACTGGGGAACGGTGTCCGGGTACAGCTCAACTGTGGGCCCACTCCGGGGATAAAAATGATGCTGCACACGTTGCTGCCGTTGGGGAAGGCCGCGTTCCCCGCCAGCGGCGGCTGCCCGGCGGGCGGGGCGCTGGACGCTGATCCGCCACCGCCGCCTCCGTAACCGCCGCCGCCAACCGGGAACCCCAGTGTCCCGGTCGGGCAAGGCCCGCCATACAAGTCGGACTCGAAGCACCACGGCGAGCCAGGGCCTTGGCATTCGGCATGGCTCTCAGCATACTGCCAGGATCGGCAATCCACCCCCCCGTAGCCGGAATCGTCCCCTGGCTGCAGTCCCAGCGGGTCGGTGAAGGTCGCGGGATTATTCAGCGCGTAGGCATAGCGGTTGAGCGACTGTGGATTGGTCACGTCGCCGCCCAGCGGGTCGGGCGTCAGCCAGCGGCCGAACTCCGGATAGTAGGTGCGGAAAAGGGTTGGAAACAAGTACGGGGGATCGCCATACTCGAAGGCAGAAAACTCCCATGGGCCTGATCCCGAGCTCCATGTTTGGCCCCAGGGGTAGAACAGGAACGCTCCGGCTTCGCTTCCCGCGGCATTCGTGTCGGTAGCGGTTGATCCCAACGCGTTCACGTGTATGCCATAGAACTGGTCCAGGTACATGCCAAACTGCCGCTGGCCGAGGTGAAACACGCCGCCAACCTCCCAATTGCCGGAAGTGTTGCGCCCCACCCAACTCCCGGTTGGGTCAAATAACACGCTCCAGGTGTAGCTGGGTGTGCTCATTTGAACCTGCTGGCCAAGCGTATTATAACCTAAGGTGGCGACGGATCCACCGTTGACCGACACCAGCCGCCCTTCGGCATCATATTGGTAGCTATAGCTCCCGCCATCACCCGTCAGGTTACCGGCCGCGTCGTAGCTGGCCGATGCGCTGCCAATCTGGTTGATGTGGTTCGATGAAGCATAATAGCTTACTTGCGGGCAGTAGCCGGAACCGCCTACCGCGCAACTCATGTTGCCGTATTGGTCGTAATTGTAACTATCGCTGTAGCTCACCGTCCCGGCCGAGCCCTGCAGCGTAAGACTTCGATCCCATCGCCCAAAGGCGATTTTGCGCCAGGTCCGGATCCGGGCGCGCCGCGCTGAATATAGGCTCGCATAATAGCCTACATAGCGTGTTTCGAGCCCTAAATGGGACGTTTGGGATTTTCACACTCCCGAAATATTGAAATTCTATCTTGTTGCAAATAAACATATTATTCTTATTTTACACCGCCAAAAATCTGCCCGCGCACAAAATATGTTTCTTTTTGGAACAGCGGGTAAAATTTGCACAGCTCAGGCATTTCGCGCACTCGCCCCACCGCCCGGTTGCATCCGCCCCACAAGTTCGGCAAGGTGGTCAATCCTGCTGAGAATTTCCTGATACCCCTGGACTTCGCCGTGGTCCTTTTTCTGCACAAACGCGAAAGACCCATCCGGGTTCATAACCGCACGCTCAACTTTCCAAAGCGACGGAATACCCTGACGGCTTGCCGCTTCCTCGACCTCGTCCAGGGTGATCAGCTCTTTCTTCAACGAATCCTGCAGCACCCTGCCGCCCTCGATCAAGTCAATCCCTGGGCCACCGGCATGCCTGTGCCTGCGGTTGTATTCAAAAAAGAACCGCACAACCATGTAATTAACCACTATCAACGTGGTGGCGCCAATCAGGCCGCCGCTAACCGAGTTGTCGTTGCCGATGATGGCATTCTGAACTGTGTTCGAGATTGTCAGTAAGACGACCAGGTCAAATGCGTTCAACTGCGCCAACTGTCGCCGCCCAGCCAGCTTCAAGGCCACCACCAGGAAGAAATAAACGATCATCGCGCGAAGGATCTTTTCAATTACCGGCAGGCCCGGAAGAAACATGTCAGTCCAGATTGTAGAGTGCATGCGCCGCTCCCTCTCACAGGGTTGAATTGGTGGACGCGGGGTTGCCCTGCACGCAGGGATGTCCTGGGCGCCCAATGTCACCGCTAATCCTATGATGTTTGCAAGGTGATAATCCAGTCTCCGCGCAGGCCCAAGCCGGCAGGGAAGCGCTCAGGCCAATTCGCCGGTGAACCCCTTTCGCAGAGGCATGATATGATGCACGAATTGGCTCAGAGGGCAGGCAATCTTCTATTTTTTTGAAACATTTTCAACTGCGGGAGGCAATCGCATGCGAGACAAGGAAGATAAGCCGACGCGACGGGATTTTCTGGGTCGAATGGCGGTGGGGATTGTGGGCGCGACTGGCGGCAGCCTGGCGCCCTCGGCAACGGAGAAAACATTGGTGGCTACAAAATCACAGGAAATGATCTACCGGACGCTTGGACGCAGCGGTGAAAAGGTTTCTCTGCTGGGGTTGGGCGGGTATCACATTGCCATGCAGATAACAGAGCAGGAGAGCATCCGGCTGGTTCGCACGGCAATCGACCACGGCGTCACCTTCATGGACAACTGTTGGGACTACAACGATGGTATCAGCGAACTCCGCATGGGCAAGGCGCTTAGGGACGGGTACCGGAAGAAGGTCTTTCTGATGACCAAGACCGACGCTCAGGTCAAAGACGCGTGGGAAAAGCAATTGAGCGAATGCCTGGAGCGCCTCCAGACCGACGTCATTGACCTGATCCAGTTCCATGAAGTCATCCGCATGGAAGATCCGGACCGCATCTTTGGGCCAAACGGCGCCTTTGAGGCTGCTCTCGCCGCCCGCAAGGCGGGCAAGGTGCGGTACATCGGCTTTACGGGGCACAAGGACCCAGCCATACATTTGAAAATGCTGAATACGGGCTTCCAGCACGGCTTTACCTTCGACGCGGTCCAGATGCCCTTAAATGTTCTTGACGCGCATTACCGCAGCTTTGAGAAGGAAGTTGTGCCGGTGTGCGTAAAGCACGGCATCGGCGTGCTGGGTATGAAGCCGCTGGCAGACGGGGCCATCCCGCGCAACAACGTGCTGCCGGCCATCGATTGCCTGCACTACGCGATGAATCTGCCGACCTCCGTGGTGATCAACGGCTGCCAGACAATGGAGCGGCTGGAACAGGGGCTCGAAGCGGTACGAACCTTTAAGCCGATGAGCGAAAGCCAAGTGGCAGCGCTGCTGGCGAAAACCGCCAAAGCCGCGGCCAACGGCGGGCTTGAACCTTTTAAGACCACCCACACATACGACGGCACGTATCAGAACCCCCAGTGGCTGGGCTAGCGAGCCGCAGCAAAGGAAGGATGCTTATGAAATTGAAAACTGTTTTGGGCACAGCGGTCCTCTGCGTGCTGACAGTGTCACTGGCGGCTTTTCCCCAGAAACATCCGTCGGTTGCTTCCGGTGTGCCGGAAACGTCTGCGAAGCAGCTCCACTCGATGCTTGGTGCCAAAGGAAAAGTTCTTGTGCTCGATGTTCGCACGCCCGAGGAATACGCGAAAGGGCATATTCCAGGGGCCGTCAACATCCCGATTGACCATCTCTCCCAGCGGATTCAAGAAATGCACCTCTCCAAGGACACAACCATTGTCACGACATGCGATCGCGGAGGTCGCAGTTCGCGCGCCGCATTGGAGCTGCGGAAGATGGGCTTTGAGACCACATCATTCTGCCGGATCGAGGACTGGCAAAAGGACGGATACAAAATCAAAAAGTGAGGCGCCGGGCTCCGCTCCGAATGAATGCTGACGTAGAGGCCCGCATTTTCCATTGCCAACCCGGAACCGGAATTCTGAGCGCCAGCCTGCTTCCCGTGGTAACCCCCAAATCCAACCAAAAAGAGACCAGCCATTGAACCTGAAAGAATCTCTTGTCGAATTCCCGAACGCGCGCGGCAAGTTGCTGCGCGGCATGGTCCACCGGCCGACTGGCGCAGAAGGTCCCGTGCCCGCTGTCATCTTTTTCCATGGCTTCACGGGCGACCGCATGGAATCGCACTGGATCTTTATCAAATGCGCCCGCGCCCTGGCACGCGAAGGGATTGCCAGTCTGCGATTTGACTTCTATGGCTCTGGCGAATCTGATGGGACCTTCCACGAAGCAACGCTCCAGGGCGAAATTGCGGACGCCCGCGCCGCGGCCCGCTTCATGCAGCGCCAGGTTGGAATCGATCCGGCCCGGCTGGGGCTTTGCGGCCTTTCGCTGGGAGGCTGCGTGGCAGCCTGCGTCGTCGGAGCGGCAAAAGCCAAAGCCCTGGTCCTATGGAGCGCCGTTGCGCATCCCGCCATCCTCCAGCTGTTGTCAAAGAAACTTGGCAAGCCTTCGGCAAACCACCCGGGCGATTTTGAATATGACGCACGCGAAATCTCCGCCCGCTTTCTGAAGGATGCAGCAAAAGTTGATCCGCTCAACGCCGTCCGCAGGTTTCGAAAACCAACGCTGATCATTCATCCCGGTAATGACGATGCTGTGCCTCGCACTCACGCGCACGATTTCCTGAAGGCGTCCGCCGCAAGGTTTAAACAGAAGGTCATCGTCCCCGGTGCAGATCACACATTTACATCAATTGCCTGGGAATCTGAAGTGATTCGCTTGACGCTGGACTGGTTTCGGCGTTACCTGTAAGGTCGCATTGCAGCACTGAAATGTTTGCCCCACTCCAGAGGATATCCGCAGGCTGTCGCCAGGTTGGTCACACTAAGGGATAGGTTTTCGGCTCCGGTTCCAGCTTCCCAAGAAAAAGATCCTCGATTTCCGGCACCACAGCAATTTCAGTCTCTCCATGAACTGATTTCGCAACCTTGAGGGCCGCCTCAAGAGCAGCTTTCTGGTTTGCCTCGGGAGAATCATCCTTGCTCAAAGCGTTCAGGAACTGCAGAGCCGCGTTTGCCAGGTCTGAAAGGTTCCGGGAATGCTCTGAAACTTCCTGCAATTCTTTTGATTGCGCAAAGTACGGTTGCAGCAGCGCGTCGTTGTTGGCCCAAAGCATGAGCAGGTTGCGCAGCTTACCTTCCGACGCCGCACTACGCGTCCTGAGATAGTCAGCCAGCGCCCAGCGGAAATCATATTTCGTGGCCGAGTCGACCATGACAACATCCGCCACCTCATCGAGCGGCGCCAGGCTGTTCCGCTCATTTGCTGGCCGTTGCATAAGGCCAGCAAGCCTGCGATAACCTTTCACGGGAGACAGCACATCCAGGAGAGTTCTCACCGGCCCAACTGGGAGTGGCCCCGCAAACCGCCGAATGTGACGGTCGTAGTCAACCAGGTTGTTGACGCTGGCATGGTCCAGCATAAAGCCCAGCCGAAAGAGACGGCGGTACATGTCCTCCACATTTTGCACATCGGCGGGCGACCACAGCCGCTCTGCAACGGCGCCGGCGCGAGGCCATATCCTCGACTCCATATTCCACTGGTCCTCCAATTCTGACCACATCGCCGTTTCGCCGCCCAGCACGGCCTGGTCCTGCCCGTATCCGGATTCCCGCGGCAGGGCATCGCCAAGATAGCAGACATGAGCTGGCAGGAATGTGTCGAGATAGAAGCCCCTGGAAACGAGTAATTTGTTGCCGTCCGTCATGGGGGTTTGGGCTAGATCGGTTCTTGCAAACGGACTCCATACCTGGAGAATCAGGTCTTGGGTTTGGCCCGCCGCGTACGCTTCCTCCCACGCAACGGCCTGCTTCCCGTGCTTTTTCACGATTGCCTGCACGCACGCCACAAAGTAGGTCTGCAAAGCATGCGTATCCGGCAGATTGTGCTCCTTCATGTAGGCAACGATCTTCGGATTCGCACGCCAGACGGCGCCATTGTTCTCGTCAGCCCCGATGTGGAAGTAATGCCCCGGGAAAAGCTCAGCCATCTCTTCTACAAAGCGGTCGATAAAGGCGTACGTCGTCTCCCGGGTTGGATCGAAAGCAGGAATCTTCAGCGCCTGCGTCTCGGCCATGATTTCCTGCTGGCTCATGCCCGGCCGAATCGTCACGTTCGGCGGATTTCCTGGCCGGAACGGTCCGGGGCTGCTCGAAAGCTCAGGATAACCCGCAAGCCAGCTGATTGAGTGGCTGGGCATATCAAATTCCGGGACCACCAGGATTCCGCGCGCACCAGCGTAGGCACTCAGGTCCCGAATTGCATCCTGCGTGTAGTACTGGCCCTCCGATCCATCCAGTTGCAATTTGGGAAACACCCTGGATTCAACGCGGAAACCCTCGTTGTCGGAGAGATGAAGGTGCAGCACGTTGAGCTTCACCATCTCCATGGCATCAATGTTCCGCTTGATGCTGTCGATGTGGACAAAGTGCCTGGCAACATCGATCATCAATCCACGCCAGGGGTAACGCGGGGAATCGGAGATGGAAACCGCGGGCAGATAGTAGATTCCGTTTTCTCTATCAACAAGCTGGCGGAAGGTAGCCAACCCGCGAAGCACACCTATCGTCGCCGGGGCATTCAGCACAATGGATGTTGGCGTGACCGTCAGCGAGGACGACTCGTCCGTCCCCATGATCATGGTCGCCGGTTTCTGGACTCTGATCGAAAAGATACCATTGGGGGTTGTTGACTCTGCAGTGGCAACCTCCTGGGCCAAGGGAAGTCCTGTTGTATTCTTCACCCACTGGAGGGCCCGATTGACGCCTGACCAGAGGACCTGATCATTTGGAGCGCATTCCACATGGAAACGAAAATCTCTCTCCATCCTGAGTACACCTTGCCTCACGGACGTGGTGCGTGGTAGCGGCATGAGAGACAGGCGCTGTGTACCCGAATGATCAACCGTCCCCGACAACGTGGACGCAGCGGAAGCGGTAGCAGCGGCTTGAGGGGACAACGAAGCCTCAAGACCCCCCGGCATGCAGGAAAGAACCCCTCCGGCTGCAAATGCTCTCCGCAGAAAGCCACGCCGGTTAATTGATTTTCCCCGAGGGTGATGTTTTGAGGCCGCTGCCGGGTTTGTCTCCGGGATGAATTGAGGTTCGTTGAATTTCATCTGATAGGTCTTCCCTGCATGATTGAATTGAACCGCTTTTCAAAGGCCGGTTATTCCAGGAATCTGGATGACAAGCCCGTATTGGCTCGACCGTCCGGAATTTCCGTGAACCGTCTGCCGGCCCAAAGGAGTCTGTGTGAGAACAGCGCCCTTTGCGCTCAAGCAATGCTCTATGTACGCAACGCTTGAGAAGAGCTTGTAGTCCTCCAACCGCAATTTCCACACAGACTCCAAAGGATACCGATTACATCCATCCAATACAACCATGTGACAGCCTCAGCTAGCGCCAGCCCGATTTCGGGATGCCGCGCTTTCTCGATATAATGTCCTTACGAAGGGTCGAAGGGGTCAAACCTGATATTGGGGCGCAACCGGAGAAGTCAGATTCTGGCACAGGCCTTGGTGATGGCAAGGGAAGCGTAGTGTCAGCAGCACTCGGCTGGCATAATCAGACAAGGGGCTAATTCTATGACAGAACAAAGCGCGCACCAGGTCTCGCACGACTACACCAACCATCTCGTCAACGAGAGCAGCCCCTATCTGCTGATGCACGCCCACAACCCGGTGGACTGGTACCCCTGGGGCCAGGAAGCTTTTGATCTGGCCAGGCGCGAAAACAAGCCCATTTTTCTCTCCGTCGGCTATTCCACCTGCCACTGGTGCCATGTGATGGAGCGCGAATCGTTCACCAACCCGGAAATTGCCCGGATTATGAACGACAACTTTGTGAACATCAAGGTGGACCGTGAGGAGCGGCCCGACGTTGATAAGGTTTACATGACTTTCGTGCAGGCTACCACCGGCAGCGGCGGCTGGCCGATGTCGGTTTTCCTGACGCCGGATCTCAAACCCTTTTTCGGCGGAACGTACTGGCCGCCCGTTGACCGCTACGGGCGCGCGGGCTTCAGTACTGTCCTTGAGCGTGTAGCCGAGGCATGGAGAAAAGATCGCACGCGGATTGAACAGTCCGCCGCGGACGTGGTGGAACAACTTAAGAAAGCGGTCCATGCTCCTTCGCCGGACGAGGCGCACATTACAGACGAAACCCTCAGCCGAACCTATCAGCAGATCAGGTCCAGTTACGATCCCGCGAACGGCGGCTTCGGTGGCGCGCCCAAATTCCCACGTCCCGTCGTCTTTAATTTTCTTCTGCGCTACCACGCCCGTACAGGAGAGCAAACGGCGCTCCAGATGACGCTCAACACTCTGCACGCCATGGCCGAAGGCGGCATTCATGATCACCTGGGCGGCGGGTTCCACCGCTACTCAGTGGATGAAAAATGGCACGTCCCGCACTTTGAAAAGATGCTCTACGACCAGGCGCAATTAGCCATCTCTTACCTTGAGGCTTACCAGATCACACACGATCCTTTTTACGCCGCCACGCTTCGTGACATTCTGGATTACGTCCTGCGTGACATGCGCAACCCTCATGGAGGTTTCTACAGCGCAGAGGATGCCGACAGCCCGATTGAAAAAGATAAGCCCGAACACGGCGAGGGCGCATTCTACCTGTGGACCACTGCCCAGATCGAAGAAGTTCTCGGCCCGGACGCAGCAAAGATTTTCTGCTACACCTATGACGTTGAACCACATGGCAACGTCGCCCCGCAGAACGATCCGCAGGGTGAATTCACCGGAAAGAACATCCTGCAGGTGGCGCATCCCGTCGATGACACGGCAAAGCATTCCGGCAAGCCGTCGGAGGAAATCCGCGCCACTCTCGCAGATGCCCGCAGCAAGCTGCTCGCGGCCCGCGACCTGCGCCCGCGGCCGCCGCTTGACGATAAAGTCCTAACTTCCTGGAACGGCCTGATGATTTCCGCCTTTGCGCGCGCAGGGCAAGTACTTGGCGAGGCTGCCTATACTGAAGCGGCGCAAGGCGCCGCAGACTTCATCCATTCGAAACTCTACAACCCTCAGGACGGTACACTCTTGCGCCGCTACCGCGAGGGCGAAATCGGAATCAGCGGTTTTCTCGACGACTACACCAGCCTTATTCACGGGCTGCTTGGCCTCTACGAAACCTCATTTCGCATCTCCGACCTCGTCTGGGCCATCAGGCTGCAAGAAACCCAGGACCGGCTCTTCTGGGATGACAATGGTGGCGGCTACTTCCATACCACGCCTAACGATTCGTCCATCGTGGTCAGGATGCGCGACGCTTACGACGGGGCCGAGCCTTCCGGCAATTCCCTCTCTGCCATAAACCTGCTGCGGCTTGCGGAGATGGCCAACCGCCCGGCGTGGCGCGAAAAGGCGGACAATATCTTCCGGGTCTTCAGCCGCCAGATCGAGCACGCCCCGGAAACCCTGCCCCAGATGATTGCGGCCGTGGATTTTGCCCTCTCAAAGCCGCGGCAGATCGTCATCGCCGGCAACCGGGACCATCAGGACACGCAGGCGCTGCTCGACGTGGTGAACCAGCGCTACCTTCCCAACAAGGTTCTCTTCCTGGTGGACGGCAAGGCCAGCCAGCAACTTGCCGGATGGCTCCCCTTCGTCGAGGGCATGCACGCCATCGACGGCAAAGCCACCGCTTACGTCTGCGAAAACTACACCTGCAAGCTTCCCACCACCGATCCGCAGCGAATCGCCGCATTGCTCGACGAAAAAGCTTGACGAAAGTACGCTAGCATGCTAGTCTTTTTGTGCTGCGGCGGGCCGGCTCCTGGGACACTCGGCACGTCTTCCGCTCGGTTGCCATGACGAGTGAAGCAATCCAAATCCGCACCCCCAAGAAGCGAACACGGCGCTACAAGAACTCCTGCCTTTTCGCCGGTTCTGGGGCAAATGGGACAAAGAAAAGATGTTATTTTGAAAAACGACCCTGGGAAGCCATTGAAAACAAAGGACAAGGCTACGCTACTAGCCAAAAACGAACCGAAAAACGAAGCGGGCCATGTTGTTGAAAAAAAGGATGGCAAAAAATCAGGCCAGATAGCCCGCCTGCCCCCTCATGCCTCGCTCATCACAGGCCAAGGGTCACATCTGCCTTAATCGCTCTCAGGCGGCCGGCACCTCGCGAGACGCTAATGCCAGAGGCATTGCAGCCCGTGTTGCGCGGTGCTATTCTCTTCTATCCTTTTCGGATTCGGGATCATTCCCGCCAGCGGCGATGATCATTTTTCGCCCGATTCTGTTAAGCATGAGGACCCGACCGTGTCTGCTTTCAAAAACCGATCCAAGCTGAGTCATCTTTCCCGTCTGGGCGGCATATGCCTTCTAATCTTGGTGGGGTTCGCACCGCTGGCGCGGGCAACGCAATGGGAGACGCTCTTCACCGCGCAGGACGTTCGCGACCGGCTTTCAACCCCAGGGGGGCGCGAGCAGGCGCTCGGTTTCTGCCGCCGCATGGGAATTTCCAAGGTCTATCTTGAAGTCTTTCGCGACGGTTACCAGGCCGATGCCACAACGCTCAAGACATCACGAGACTTTTTCCGCCATGCCGGTCTGCAGGTTTCCGGCTGCGTCACCACCACCGGGCTGGGCAAGCCCTCCACCGGATGGAAGGTGGCAGCCTGTTACACGAACCGCCAGAACCAGCAGCACCTCAATCAGATATTTCGTTATGCCGCCGGCATTTTCGACGAAATCATGATTGATG
This sequence comes from Acidobacteriota bacterium, assembly GCA_021787735.1. GTDB lineage: Bacteria > Acidobacteriota > Terriglobia > UBA7540 > UBA7540 > SCRD01. The sequence continues at coordinate 13,058 of JAJYLL010000018.1, forward strand.
ATTTCTTTTTTACCGACTGCACGTGCTCGGAGTGCGCGGCGGCCAAGGGTTCCATGAGCTGGAAGCAGTACCGCGACAAACTGATGGTTGAGATGAGCAGCGAGAATGTGCTGGGAGCAGCCCGTGCCGTCAACCCGAAGGTGAAAGTCATTCTGAAGTTTCCCCAGTGGTATGACAATTTCCAGAACCGCGGTTATGTGGTGGACAAGGAGTCGGCGCTCTATGACCGCATCTGGGTGGGCACCGAACTCCGCGATCCTGCCTCCACCCAATGGGGTCACACGCAGCAGTACCGCGGGTTTTTCCTCTATCGCTGGCTGGCTGACGTTGCCGGAAGCAAGGAGGGGGGCGGCTGGTTCGATCCCTATGGGACCGACCCCACCTTCTATCTGGACCAGGCCTACGTAACGGTGCTTGCAGGGGCGCCGGAGGTGATGCTGTTCCACTACGGGGAACTCGATTCACCCAAGTATCGCGCACAGGCTGACGCTCTGGCCAACCGTCGTCTCCAACTCGACAGTCTGGCCAAACTGGCGGGCAATTGGGACGGGATTCCGGCCTATAAGCCTCCCAACAGCGACCCAGGCAACGAGCCTTATATTTTTGACCAGATCGGAATGTTGGGAATTCCGCTGCTACCCACGGCCCACTTCCCTGCCAAGGCGCAGGCTGCGCTGTTTACTGCACATGCCCTGGGCGACTCGGAATTCGTCCAGGAACTGGATGATTTTCTGCGCGGCGGCGGTACGGCGTTCGTCAGTGAATCACTGGCTCACAGGCTGAATGCTGACCCACGCCTCGAGCCAGACAACAAAGTGGCACTCGATAAGGATGAACTTCTGAAGCGTGTGCCCGAAGGCAGCGGTCAGATCATCGCTTTTTCAGACCAGTTGCCCAAGCTGGCCTACGTTGACGCACAGGACCAGATCATGCAACTGAATCCGGAAACCCGGGAAGCGCTCAGAAAGCTGCGTGCAGTGGTGGCCCAGTTTGTGCCCACGTCAATTGACGCGCCGCCGCGGGTCGCTGTCTTTCCGATGCGTGATCGCGTGGCTGTGGCGAATTTCACGGAACTGCCGGTAACCTGCCATCTGACCGGCCTTGGAGGTATGGGAACAAAAGTCATGCAAGTGTTTGGAACCTCAGCAGCTCGTATCACCGGCAACGGAACAACGCTTTACCTGCCGCCGCACGGCGTGATGGTGGTGCGGTGAAGGCAAACAAACCTCGGGAGCTGCAATCGGGCAGCAAAACATTGCCGGAGTCCCGCTGTCGGTGGGGATTATTGCGGAGGCGGGTGGTCGTAGCGTCCATTTTGGGACTCACCCTGACGGCCGTGCCAGCCGCGCTTGTGGCCCAGCAGGATCAGGCAAGTTCTCGCGGCCAGCGGGAACCCCAGTCGCCGGTGCAGCCTGTGGTACCGCGGCGGGCGACCCATCGCTTTTTCGACAGGACAAACCTGCTGCTGTTTGCGGGCGTGGCGACGGTGCGGGCGCTGGATTTCACATCCACGCAACACTTTCGCGAGCTGGGTAATAATGAAGTGCTGCTGACCAACGATATTGTGGACAACAAGCCGCTGTTTGCGGCAATTGAAGTGGCGGGGACAGCAGCGTCCATCGGCGTTTCCTACTGGCTTCACCGGACAGGCCATCACAAGCTTGAGCGGTGGGTTTCGATAGTTCATATTGGGGTCGGAACGTTTGGCGATGCCCACAATTATTCACTCGGTCCGGCACGCTGATTCGGGCAGGATGTAGTCAGCCCAGATCAGGCCGCGTAATTGCGTGCAGGGTGGAGGTTCGACTAGAATAACAGGTCGGCATGGATGGCCCTCAGGGTTTAGCCTGCCGCCGGAACCTCAGGGCGCGTGAATTTTTTGGTTACAAAGAACAGTCGCAAGGTCCGTTCCTCCCGCTGGCTTGCGCTCGGCGCTGCCATTGGAATAATCCTGCTAACCGCACCCCGACTGGCCCGGAGCGACAACTTTGTCTTTTATTTCCCGAAGTCGCATTCCATACTTGTTACCAAGAGGTACGGTGGTGTCCAATATCTTCCCGTACTGAAGATTCTGAACCTTTTCGGCCAGGTAGGCGGCCAGAAGAAAAAGCGGAAGTCTCTGGAAGTCTGGCTTAACAGCACGCACATCCAATTCCGGCAGAATAACCCTAACGTGAGACTTAACCATTCCCGGCTCAGGCTGCAGCAACCCGTGCGGGTGATTGACGGAGAGTGGATGGTTCCGGTGGATTTTGTGACTTCCATTCTGCCCACGATCGTTAACCAGACGGTGGAATACCAACAGGGCGAGAACAGGATTTTTGTGGGTGGGCTCAGGCCGAATTCCTTCACGCTGCACATGACACCTCTTCAGGAAGGCGCACAGTTGACCATCCAGTTCACAGGTCCGGTCAACCTTCGCACAGCGGCGCAGAACGGGAAATGGATACTGTATCTGGGAAGCCACCCCGTCGAACCTCTCCAGTCTGAGTTTCAGTTCCACAATCCATATGTCGCACAGGTAAAGTTCGACGACCACGACGGGCAGCCCAAGCTTATCGTCACTCCTGCGGAGCCCGGCTTGGATTTCTTCCCCAAACTGGGAGAAGGCGCAAAAGTCATCGTGGCAAACATCCTAACACCCGGAGCAACAGCAGCAGCCCAGGTTCCAGCGCCATCCGCGGCTGCAATTTCCTCCACTCCGCAGCCGGCCCAAGCCACGCCGCCAACACCAAGCCCAGCCCCGGCGGCAATTCCTGCACTGGCGCCGAATTCTTCGTTGCCGGCGGTGGTGCTTGACGCGGGACACGGCGGGACCGACATCGGAGCGCAGGGCAAGGACGGTTTGCTTGAAAAGAACCTGACCTTGCAACTCGTGGCTCAGGCGCAGAAAGCGCTCGAAGCAACCGGAAAATACCGCGTTGTCCTGACACGCAATGGCGATGTAAACGTGGGGTTTGACCAGAGGGCCGCTGAAGCCAACTTCGCGAGCCCCATCGCCTTTATTTCATTTCATGCAGGCGACATGGGACCATCGACTCCTCGCGTTATGGTTTACAGCTACCGTCCTTCTTCACCGTTGGCAATGGCTCCGGAGCCGGACGCGAAGTCCATTTTCGTCAACTGGGACAGAGTGCAGCTTCGATACATGGGCCAAAGCAGCCGTCTCGCCGTGGACCTCCAGCGCGACCTGGAAAGGACGACAAAAGTGGCCACGACTCCGCCCATGGAAGTCCCGGTGAAAGTTTTGGAAAGCATAGCAGCGCCAGCCGTGGCGATCGAGGTCGGCAGTTTGGATCCCAACAGCAATTCCTCCGCGTTAACCAACCCGCCTTTCCAGAAGGAAATCGGCGCTGCCGTGGTGGCGGCTATTGAACAATTGCAGGGGGGACAATAGTCGATTATGTCTCGCCGTGCTTTAATTCTGACCGTCACCCTAGCCGCCATCCTGGGTGCGGGAATCTATTACCTGATGGTGCTAAGGCGGCATATCGCCCCGACGACCGCCAGCGACTTACAGTCGGACCAGGCGGCCCGAACGCGGTTGAATGAACAGGCCCTGCAGCAGTCACCAGGCCAGACCCAGATTATCACGCTGTATTTCCCATCCTACGCGGATGGGAAGTTGCTTTCTGAAACACGCGCGCTGAAGCTCTCTTCGGACAATATCAAAGCCATCCGGCAGATCTTGCTGGCCCTGATCGAAGGATCGCACCAGGGCCACGGCAACGCGCTGTCACCCTCAACAACTATCAGGGCGGTCTTTCTGACGCCGGATGGGACCGCAATCGTCGATCTGTCACAGGAAGCGCTGACGGATTTTGAGCCGGGAATTGAAAGCGAGAGCCTGGCGATCTACTCGATTGTGGACTCGCTCTGCGCAAACATCCCCCAAGTGAAGGAAGTCAGGTTCCTTGTTCAGGGCCAGGAAGTCCAGACTCTGGACGGCCACATCGACTTAACTGGCAGTTTTGCCCCTGAGCCATCATTGATTGCTCAAACACACTAAATCAGGAGAAATTATGTCCTCCGCACCCAAGACGCTTTCTGGCCTGCTTTACTCCGGTGGAAAGCTCGTACGTGCCGGCCATCGCAAGGCATCCGAGATTCGCCCCGTTGAAATCATTCCGAATTTCATCTCGAGTGCGGAAGGCTCGGCGCTAATCCGACTGGGAGAAACCCAGGTGATCTGCACAGCATCCGTTGATTCGGGATCGCCTGCTTTCCTGAAAGGGACAGGCAAAGGCTGGATTTCAAGCGAGTACGCCATGATACCGCGCGCGACCGAAACTCGAACGGCCCGCGAAGTGACCCGTGGCCGCCCCAGCGGCCGGACCATGGAAATCCAGCGGTTGATCGGGCGGTCGCTGCGCGCCATCACAGAGCTGGGAAAGCTGGGTGAGCGAACCATCTGGATTGATTGTGACGTCATCCGCGCTGATGGCGGCACACGCACAGCATCCATCACCGGTGCCATGGTTGCGCTCGCATTAGCCATGAGAAAACTCCGCGAGCAGAAAGTCTTAGTCGAAATCCCCTTGACCGACTTCGTAGCCGCGATCAGCGTGGGAATCATTGGTAAAGAAACGCTGCTTGACCTCGACTACTCCGAGGACTCCAGCGCTGAAGTTGATATGAACGTTGTGATGACCGGCTCGGGCCGGTTCGTGGAAATTCAGGCGACCGCCGAAGGGCAACCCTTTAGCAACGACGAACTGGCGAGATTGATCGAGTTGACAAGGCCGGCCATCCAGAAACTGGTAGCCATGCAGAAGTCGATTACAGGAGTAGAGTTGCCGGCTGCCGGGGCCTGAGGTAGCGTTTTTCCGCTGGTGAAAGGCTCGACTTTTGCCGTCAGGAACAGACTCCGATGAAGCGAGGTAATGACAGATCCCAAAGCTATCGCCCGCCAACCCTGTGACTCTGACCGTTTATCTGGCCTCAACGAACCCCGGAAAATTGCGTGAATTCCGGCACGCAGCTGAAGGTCGAGGCATCGAAGTGGAACTTCTCACCGGCATTGAGAACTTGCCCGTCTGCGTTGAAGACGGACAGACCTTTGAAGAAAACGCTTGCAAGAAAGCGCTCTATTACAGCGAGTGGACGGATGGCATGGTCTTTGCCGACGATTCCGGATTGTGCGTGGATGCCCTGGGGTCCAGCCCCGGAATCTATTCGGCGCGCTATGCCGGACCGGAGGCAGACGACGAAGCCAACAACCAGAAGCTGCTCATGGAACTGACGGGAGTCCCGCAGTCGAAGCGGACTGCCCATTATGTCTGCGTTATTGCTTTGGCGCAGCGTGGGCAAATCCTGACCATTGTCGAAGGAACAGCCGAAGGTTTGATCCAAGACGAACCCCGAGGAACGGGCGGTTTCGGCTATGATCCCTACTTCTTCTTTCCGCCACTGAATCAGACGTTTGCCGAGATGGAAATCGATGAGAAGTTTGAGGTTTCGCATCGTGGCAGAGCCTTCAGGAAGCTCCTCGACCACCTTCAGACGCAGCGCAAAGATTGATAACTTGTCCGGCTGGGGAATTGCTACAGGAACTGCAAGCGCCGGACACCAGCAGCCCCATGCCCGGCTCACTGATAACGATTTCAATTGCAAGGGGTTAAACCGACATGCGTAATGCCACTCCACGCTCGCGGCACCAAGACCAAGTGTACAGTCGCCTCCTTGCCATGGTAACCCCGCTATGTCCGAACGGGAGACCCGTCCGGCGGGTGGCGGGGAAGCCCTTCTACCAGATAATTTTTACAATGCTCATTACTTGTTACAGCATCTTGGAAGACTGGAGTTGAAATTAATAACTCATTCAAAAGCACTTACAATCCTTTTTAAATTTGGCAGCCGGAATGCTGAGAGGCATCACGTAGGAACTAAGTCTGCCGGGGAGAAAACATTATGAATGCCAAATTGTTCACTAGAATTATGGTCGTAGCACTGGGTCCAACGATGCTGCTGACCACGGGCTGCATAGCCACAAGAAAGTACGTCCGAAACACAACGACGCCACTTGAGTCACGCATCAGCAAGGTCGACCAGAAAGTGGACCAGAAGACGTCCCAGAATGCGGCGGATATCCGTGCCTTGGACGACAAGACCGAGGCCGGAATTTCTGAAGCTCGCGCAAGCGCCGATAAGGCCAATCAGGCAGCTGGCCAGGCCAATCAGCACGCCCTGGAGGCGCGCCAGGTAGCAGACCAAGGTGTTTCTGAAGCCAACAAGGCACAGGAAATGGTCAACAACATCGACAACTACCAGCCAAGCCAGCGCGCAACCATCCTGTTTGGCTTGAATAGGTTCACGCTGACCCAGAATGATAAGCAGCGGCTGGATCAACTTGCCCAGAGCGTTGCTTCCCTGAAGCACTATGTTATTCAAATCCAGGGATACACAGACAAGACAGGCTCCAAGGAATACAACCTGCAACTGAGCAAGCAGCGGGCTGACGCCGTGATCCGTTACCTCACGACGGACGGTAAAATTCCCCTCGTTCGGATCTATAGCATGGGATACGGAGAATCGGATCCTGCAGCCTCCAACTCAACACGGAAAGGACGGGAACAAAACAGGCGCGTCGACCTGACGGTTATGGTTCCCCAGATGCCAGAAAGCGCCCAGCAAGCAACGCCGGGAACACAGACGTCTGCAGACATGAACCACTAAGACGATAGACTTTGTTTGAAGCGTCGGATCCCCTCCACACCGAGCGGATGGTCGCGGCCAAGCCACGAAGGGCTACTTGAGCCCACAAAAGGCCGGGCCATCCGCTTGATTCTTTGGCCTGAGCGGCACAATCTTTATCCCTTCTGCGCCCTGCCCATCGTGCACGTACCCTTAAAATACCCGTTCCAGCGACTGCCTGCGCGTAGCCGTGACCCGGCACAATCCGTGCTATATTGAAATGTTCCCGTGAACACAAGAGTTTGGGGCAATCATCTAAAACTTAAGCTTGGTCTTTTCCGAGAACCGTCATTTGAAATTTTGGAGGAGGACTATACACCTTGGCTGATGCAAAACCGGCAGACACCGAACGGGAAGGCAATCGCCGCCAGTACGTCAATTTTGTCTATTATAAAGTCGATCCCGCCTGGCGGAGGCTTCCAGAAGAAGAACGGAAACGCGGCAAGCGCCAGTTCATCGATGTCGTCAAGAGCTATGAACCCGAAATGCTGGTCATTCCCTATTCACTAGTTGGAATTCGCGGCGATTGCGATTTTATGTTGTGGCGGATCAGTTACAACCTGATGGATTTTCAGGACATGACCGCACGGCTGCTGGCAACTGACTTGGGAAAGTATCTGGCCACCCCGTATTCCTACCTCGCCATGACAAAGCGTTCCACTTATGTTCGCGATCACGTCCACGATGACCAGGAAGGGACGCGTCTTCGGCTGACGCCCGGCAAGTTCCGATATCTCTTTGTCTACCCGTTTGTCAAAACCCGCGCATGGTACCGGCTGACTCAACATGCGCGACAGGGCATGATGAATGAGCACATCGAAATTGGCCACCGCTTCCCAACGGTCCGTCTGAACACAACTTACTCCTTCGGTCTCGATGATCAGGAGTTCGTGGTTGCCTTTGAAAGCGACAAGCCGGAACACTTCCTCGACCTTGTAATGGAATTGCGGCACGCGGAAGCCAGCAACTATACTCTGCGGGATACGCCGATTTTTGCGTGCATCCATCGCGAACTTCCCGAGGTACTGGACACACTCGGCGGCTGAAACCCTATACCAGAGCATCAGGAGCAAAGGATGAACGTTGGATTCATCGGCCTTGGCAATATGGGCCTTTCCATGGCCCGCAACCTGCTCAAGGCCGACCACCAGCTCACTGTGTACAATCGTACACGCGAACGCGCAGACAGCCTGCGTGGAGAGGGCGCAATTGTCGCGGACCGGGCTTCCGATACTTGCGCCGGGGATGTCGTCGTCACCATGTTAGCCGATGACCATGCGGTGCGTGACGTTGTTTTCGGCGAGAAATTGATTCCAATGCTCGCGCCTGGAACTGTTCACATCTCGGCAAGCACGATCAGCGTCGCCCTTGCGCGGGAGCTCGCTCAGGCGCACGCTGAGGCGGGGAATCAATTTGTGTCCGCGCCGGTTTTCGGCCGCCCGGAGGCAGCGGCAGAGGCGAAACTTGCGGTTGTCGTAGCGGGAGGCGCAAAATCTATCGATTATTGCCAGCCGGTTTTTGATGCAATCGGACAACGCACGTTCGTAGTGGGAACTGAACCGCACCATGCCAATGTCGTCAAACTGGCCGGGAATTTTCTCGTCCTTTCTGTGATTGAATCGTTGGGCGAAGCCTTTGCCCTGCTTCGCAAGTCAGGAGTCGAGCCCGAGCGGTTTCTTGACGTGATGACGAGCACCCTGTTTGCTGCCCCGGTTTACAGAACCTACGGGAACCTGATTGCGAAGGAACAGTTCCTGCCCGCCGGATTCAAACTCCCTCTCGGACTTAAAGATGCCAGCCTTGTCCTGGCTGCGGCGGCGGACGCCCGGGCGCCTATGCCGGTTGCCAGCCTCGTCCGCGATCACATTCTTGCCGCTATTGCGCGCAACGGCGAGGAACTCGACTGGGCCGCATTTTCAAGAATTTCAGCTGAAAACGCTGGATTGAAGTAAACCTGCTTCTTATAATCAATCTCGCAATTCCTCATCCTCAGTTGTGAGAGGTCTATGAAATCTTCATCATCCGGAAAAGCGAAGAAGGCAAGGAATGAGACGTCATCGAAGAAAAAAGTCGTCTACACGTCGAGACAGCGATTGAGCAGGATCTTCGCGGGATTTGACCAGCTATTCCCCAAGGCCGAGTGCGCATTGACTCACAGCAACCCCTTCCAACTTCTTGTCGCGACCATTCTGTCGGCCCAGTGCACAGACGAGCGTGTCAATAAGGTCACGCCCCCGCTTTTCAAGAAATACCCCGGCCCCCGCGATTTCGCCCGTTTGGACCAGAAGGTACTTGAAGAAGACATCAAGTCCACCGGATTTTTCCGCAACAAAGCCAAGAACATCATTGGCGCCGCAAGGAGAATTGTGGACGACTTCGGGGGCAATGTACCCCAAAGCATGGAGGAGATGCTGACGCTGCCCGGCGTGGCGCGAAAGACAGCGAATGTTGTCCTGGGCACAGGATTCGGAATTGCATCGGGAGTTGTAGTGGATACGCACGTTTTCCGGATTTCCCACCGATTGAAGCTATCCGACGGAAAGGCCCCCGAAAATGTGGAGCAGGACCTGATCAGACTCGTCCCAAAAGACCGCTGGATATCATTTGGGCATCAGGTTATCTGGTTCGGACGCAGAATCTGCCAGTCACGGAAACCCTTGTGCATGGATTGCCCACTAGCAGCCCTCTGCGATGCGCCGGATAAGACCGTTTAAGCCTTAGCGGGCACACCATCAAAGCTGCTCAGGAGCTTCCGGAACTTTACTCTCGCATCCAGGGAAAGCACGCCTGACGACCGGCAGGTTTGCGAAACCGATTCGCCGCGCGACCCCAAGCTCTCTTAGGTAACAATATCCTCGCCCCCATCCACGCGGATAACGTTCCCCGTCATCCAATGGGTACGATCATCCATCAGGGCTGCAACGGCCTTGGCTATATCCTCGGGAGTAGTCAAGCGGCCTCCAGGATTCCGGAGCTTTGCGAACTCCGCCAGCCTATCGATTCCCGGGATTTTGCTCGAGCCCGGTGTTACGGTAACACCGGCCTGAATGGCATTGGCGGTAATACCCAAGGGCATCAATTCAAAAGCAAGTTGGCGGAGGTGTGACTCCATCACTGCCTTGGCTGCGGAGACAGCTCCGTAATTCGGGATGACGCTATGGCCACCCGCACTGGTCAAACCATAGATACGCCCGCCGGAGCGCATCATCTTCCGACGCACCAGTTCCTGGACCCAGTAAACAAGATTATTGCCCATTACGTCCACCGTCATTTCCATCTGGGACTGCGTCAGCTGATCCTTGGATTCTTCAGCGACGTAAGGCAGCAATGAACCGAAAGCCACCGAATGCACGAAGACCTTCACGCAATGATCTCCGCCGCGCTGCGCCCAATGCTCCTGCATTTTTTCCAGCGCACTCGCGCGCTTGTCGGCATCAGCGGCATTCAAATTGAAGAACACCGCATCGCGCCCTGCGGCCTTGATATTCTCAACAATCCCATTGATACGCTCCTGCGCTGAACGGCGGTCAAAGTGGACTCCGAAAATATCCAGACCTGACCGAGCCAGTTCAAGGCACAGGGCCTCTCCAAAACCGCTCGAAGCTCCGATAATCAGCGCCCAGCGTGTGGGGTCGGCTTGCGTTGCCATGTTCTATGGTTCCTCCGTTATTTCAATGAGCTTGTTCTTGTTCCTGTTTCACTTCAACTTCGTGTTCAACAACCTGAGAAATACCACTGTAGGCATCCTTAAACAATCGATCAGCCGCAACATTCATCGCATCAACGTAAGCTTCCTCTTTGTCTTTTTCAATCGGCGCTGTCATCTTCAACCGCGCTGACCAGACAACCTTGTTCTGCTTTGTTTGCAGCAAGTCCAGTTTTAATCCCAGCGAGGCCGTTCCGGATCTACCCTGGCCGTTCTTGTCATATTTCAGTACGCTCAGGTCAAGCACCCTGCCCCGCAAAGTGTAATCGGAGTTGACGGGCGCAGGAAAAGCATACACCTGCTTAAACAAATGAGCTTCGGCAAAAAATTCCATGGCGACGTCAGTCAACATCTCGCCCGGGTCTGATGACCAACGATGGTACTCATGAAAATTCAACTCGCTCTGCGAGCTGTAATAAATAATGCGGTGGTCGAGCAGCAAGTCAGGACTATTAAAACGCTCAACCTGCAATGTAAAATGAGTTTGCGGGCTGAGCGCTGAGGGCGGTGGAGGAGTACGCAAGGCGTAGTAATGGGTTTTCGGTGTCGAAGCGCACGCTGAACTCAACAGAGCCACCAACAGAGCGAGGCCGAGAGCCTTCGAGCAGCGCACTCTAGTCCCCAAGCCCTTCGATTGTGATGCGACGGTCTTCACCATCCAGCAACTCCATCCGGATTCTGATTTGCACTCCCGCTTCCAGGTCAATCAGCTTTTCTCCCCATTCTACGATGACCATGGCATCCTGCTCCAGCAATTCCTCCAATCCGAGCGTTGCCTGTTCGCGCACCCCTTCAATCCTGTAAAGGTCGGCATGATAGACCTTGTCATCCTGGCCGTATTCGTGGACCAGCGTAAAGGAAGGGCTCGTGACTTCTTCTGGCCGCGCAACCCCCAACCCTGCGACAATTCCTTTCACCAGCGTCGTTTTACCGCTGCCAAGGTCACCTTGGAGAATCACGAGGCAGGGTCTGGGCAATCGTCGCGCGAGATATTCTCCCAACTCAATCGTTTCTTCCGGCGAATGAGTAACAAACTCCAGACGATTTTCCTGGAGGCGCGATAGATTCTCCAGGATCCGATGGTCCTTTTCCATGAAAAGTCAGCAGTGCAGCTGTCGTTTGATTTCCTGGAACGCTCTCGGCAATGCCCCGAGGATGTCTCCGGCAATCATGGAGACTTCCCCATACTCCTGCGCTGCGATGTCGCCCGCCAGTCCGTGCAGATAAACGGCCGCCGCCGTAACCTCAGTCGCGGGCCGCCCGGGATACTGGGCCAGCAGCGCAGCAGTTACTCCGGTCAGAACATCGCCCGAACCTCCCGTAGCCATGCCCGGATTTCCGGTCGGATTCACCCATACCTGCCCGTGCGGCGAAGCGATCAGCGTCCGGAAGCCCTTCAAGACCAGTGTAACGCCGTGTTCCCGAGCGAATTCGCGCGTTGTTTCCAATCGACGGGCGGTGATCTCCGAAGTCTTTTTGCCTGTAAGTCGCCCCATTTCGCCCGGATGCGGCGTCAGGACTCGAACCCTTTCGCCCACACCGATCTTCTTTGCGCAACCGGCAAACGCATTCAGACCGTCAGCATCAAGCACAATCGGTGTTTCGTACCGCTTTACCGCTTCGCGCACCATTTCCATCGTCTCAGAGTCCCGTCCAAGCCCCGGACCAATCGCCAGCACTGACTTCCCTTCCACCAGGGAGTCTAAAATACCTTCCTCGACCGCCCGAAATGAAATCGTCCCGGAATCCGTTTCCGACAGCGGCTCCGTCATGATTTCCATGCCCAGCGAGGCGACAACCGGTAAGGCGCTCCTGGACGTAGCCACGGTGGCCAGTCCCGCGCCGGCACGCAATGCTGCCTTGGCCGCCATCGCGGCAGCGCCGGTCTTTCCAACCGAACCGCCGATAACGAGCACGTGGCCAAAACTTCCCTTATGGGCCTCAAGCTCGCGCGGCCGGACAAGCCACTCCAGATCGGGTGGCTGAAGAATACTGAGGTAGAAATCCGGATTATCGTCGAGCGCTTCAGGCGGCGTGCCGATGGGCCTCACAACCCATTCGCCCACCTTCTCGCAAGCAGGCGGGAAAACGTGTGCAATCTTCGGGGCTGTGAAGGTCACCGACGCGTCGGCACGAACACATTCACCGATCAGATCACCGCTGTCGGCGGCAACTCCGGTCGGCAGGTCAACAGCAACAACCTTGGCCTTGGGAAACGTGGCTGGAATATCCCTGACCACTCCAAGAAGAAATCCGGCCAGAGGTTTCGACAGTCCGGTGCCCAGAATCGCGTCAATCACCAGTGAAGCGTTTCCCAGTTTATTCTTGATCCCCTGCCATGATGCATGGTCCGGAACAGTCTGCGGCAGTCCGCTTTGGGCAAGCCGCTGATAGTTGACTTCAGCATCGCCTCGCAGACTCTTTGGATCAGCCAGCAGCAGCACTCGCGGCTCGATTCCGAACTCGCGCAGCAGCCGGGCCACAACCAGACCGTCGCCGCCGTTGTTGCCACGGCCACACAAGATCACAATTTCCTGCGCCTCAAGCGGAGAATAGCGCTGATGCAGAAACTTCACCACACTGCGTCCGGCATTCTCCATCAGCGTCAGGCTGGGAACACCGTAGCGCTCGGTCGTGGCTCGGTCGACGGCCTGCATCTGGGCAGCGGTGAGGATCTTCATCCTTTAACGCCCGCCTGAGATTCAAGTTGCCTTAAGTTTTCCGTACTCCCCATTACAATGAGATAGTCGCCAGCGCTGATTGTCTGCGTTGGATCGGGATTAAAATCCAATTGTCCGTTCTGGTGGCGGATCGCCAGTACAATCAGGCAAAGGTGTTCACGAATATGGGTTTCCTTCAGGCTCTTCCCATCGAACCTGGAAGGGTTCCCAACCGGGACTTCCTCAATCTCCAGATTGGTTTCACTTAGCGAGGAGAGCGCCGTGTCGATAAAGCGTTGAGCATAGGGGCTAGTCAAGGTTCGAGCGATTCGCTGACCCGCATAACTGTAAGGAGAGACCACCGTCGTTGCACCGGCCCTGAGCAGTTTCGATTCCGCATCTTCCTCGCTGGCACGGGCAACAATCGGAATATCGGGTGCGATGCCCCGCGCCGTAAGAACTATGTAAACGTTCTGCGCGTCAGAGGTAACGGCGCTCGCCAGTGCGCGGGCGAACTCAATGCGCGCCTTGCGCAGCATTACCTCGCTGGCGGCGTCTCCAATAATGACCGGGAAGCCCCGCTCCTGGGCCCAAGTTGCCCTCACAGGGTCGCGCTCAATGATGACAAGAGGATACTTCCGGGCAGCAATCTCGTCTGCAGCGCGGCGCCCCACGCGGCCCACGCCGCATACAATGAAGTGGTTCTTAAGCGTTGAAATCTCTTTTTCCATGCGGCGCCGCCCGAAGAACGAACCCAACTCGAATTCTACCACCGCCTTTGTGAGCGTTCCAATTGCAAAGCCCACCGTGACAACGCCCAGTAAAACCAGGATCACGTTGAAAATTTCACCGCGACGGCTCAGCTCATTTTCAGGACCAGCACCAATTGTGGACACTGTCATGAGCGTGGTGTAGAGAGACTTGAACCAGCCCCACCCCTGAACAATGTGAAACCCTGCCGTCCCAACGGCAATCAGTGCGAAGAGAAGCGCAAAGATCAAGCCGGCCGTTCGAAAACCTTTCACTGCCTTTCCTTCTTATCCTATGACCTTCTGCGAAACCGGCCGGGATCATCTCCAGACCAGACATAAATGCAGCACAGGTCGCCCTTGCCAACAGACATCGGCCAGGCCACCTTCCTCTGCAACAGAAACTCGACAGTCAGAGCAACCGTACCTTCAGTTTACTGAACGTTCGTTCAACCAACAATGGCAGGGGAATCCCTTAGGCAGGCGCGGCGCGGGCAACAATCAAGGTCATGTCATCCTGGGGCTCGCCACCACCTGTCCATTCTTCAACGCTCCGGTAGATCTCATTCACCAGTTCAGGGAGCGGATATCCCCGCGCGCGCTGAACAGCCTCAATCAGGCGGTGCTCGCCAAACTGGTCTTCAAAGCTGTTTTCACTCTCTGTGAAGCCGTCCGTGAAGGCAATCAGAGTATCGCCAAGCTGAAGATCGATTTTTGCCTCACGGTAAGATACCCGCGAAATCAATCCCAACGGAGTTCCACCAGCGTCCAGCCGGACAATTTCGCCCTCTCGAAAAAGCATCGGCGCGGGGTGACCGGCATTTGTATAAACCAACTGGTACGAGGTTGAATCATAAAGGGCGTAGAAGCAGGTGGCGTATTTTTCTTCCGGCGTGTTCTCGCACATTTGTTTGTTGAGCACGGTGAAAAAGCGCGCCGTCGAAAAACGTTCAAAATCAGGCCCGCCGTCTGAAGAATCCAGATAGAGCCTCGTTCGAACCAAGGACTGAATGGAGGCCATGATCAACGCGGCGGAGACTCCTTTGCCGCTTACATCACCAAGCAGCATCCCCACTCGGTCGGCCCCTACGGGAAGGAAATCATAATAATCACCGCTCACTCCCCGGGCAGGACGGCAGATCCCGTAAAGTTCCAGGCCCGGAACCTTCGGCGCACTGCAGGGAAACAATTGTTCCTGGACTTCGCGCGCAATCTGGAGTTCATGTTCAAGTCGGGTCTTTTCCTTCGACTCTCGCAGAAGGCTCTGAAGCGACGCCGTCATATTGTCAAAAGCCACTCCCAGAGAGCTCAGTTGGTCTTGCGCAGGCATGTTAATCCGGTGCGAGAGATCGCCTGCCCGGACGTGTTCCGTCGCCCCATACAATCTATCGACCGTCCCAATAATGGTGCGAGTCAGCCGAATACCCCCAATCAACGATAGCAATTCAATCACAAGGAACACAGCCGCTATCACCGTGAACAGAGTGATGTAAACTCGCGAATATCGTCCGAGTGTGGCCAGTAAATGTCGGGTAAGAACGGACAGCCGGGAAGTCACGTAGACAAAGACGGGCTGCGAAAGGTATTCCTTATCTGCGCCACCCCAACGGATGACGTTCAAGGCCGATGTCCCAAAGACATCTGTGTCCAGAATATTGGCTGCCGGCGGAAGAGAAAGAGACTGTGAACGCGCGATGACTCTGTCGGGCGGATAGTTTCCTGCTGTCACAGAGAGGTTCCTGGCAGAAGACTGGGCCGGAAACTCATTGCCAATACCAGCCTCGACCACTCCAACCGGCCCGATTCCTTGTCCAAGAAGGTCCAGCAACCCCGGGCTGAGCGGTTCCGACAGGATCATCGTGATGGGGCCCACAGGTGTATTGCCCTGGTCGGCGGCCCGTAGAAACAGTTTGCCGCCATCCGAGACAACACCTGCGAATTCTTCGGTCTTAAACCAAGCGGGGATGGCCGGCAGCCTCGAAATAGGCCTGCCCTTAAGGGAAAACGCACGCTCCTGGGTGCCCACCCTGAGGGCTATCTCGAGACCCGGATAGTCTGCCCCATGCTGCGAAAGCTGCCGCACGTAGAAATGCTGTATCTGGTCCAGGAGTTGGCCGGATGTTCTCGCCGAGCTCTCATAGGCTTCGTGCGCCACAACGCGGTTCAACTGCTCCATCTTCCCAACCTGGTCATTAACGTTGAGGGTCACCAGGAACGCGGCAAACTGGCCATTTCCTATGACAAGGCCCAACCCCACCATAACCAGGATCAATACAATGGGAACGACCGCAATGAAGATGTAGGTAACAATCAGTCTGCGGCGAAGATGCCACAGGATGTGCTGTTTAAAGGCGCCGATCAGACGGACGAGATAGTAGGTGGCAGCAACCACTAACCCGATGAAGAAAACAGCCCAAAGCAAGTCAGGCGCGCCGCCGGAGAAAAGGCCCTCCACCCACAAGGCAACGCCGAAGGCCATCAGCCAGGCGGTAAAGCGCGCCATAGGCCGGCTCCGGTATTCCCGAAAAAGAACTTCAAAAACCGAGGCAAGCATTCAGCCTCCCAGGTACGCCAAGCAAGGCGAAAAGGAATCTTCGGTCATCCGGCAAAAGGCAGGACCGCTATAAAACATCGAACGGCTCGGGATTGTTTCTGTTCAAAGCAGTCCTCCCGAATCAGTCTTTCGTCTTCGTAACTGAAGTTGCCGAAGACCGCCCAATTTTCGCGCGAAGAAGACTGTGGTGGCGGCTGTATCCGAAATAAATGCAGAACCCGATGCCCATCCAGACAAACAGGCGGACCCAGGTATCAAGAGGCAATCCAACCATCTGTGCCAGGCAAACAATCATGCCCATGGGCGCGACAAACCATACCGCCGGCGCTCGGAATGGCCGTCTGATATCCGGACGCATCTTTCGCATTGCCAAAACGGAGCCGCAGACGATGACGAAAGCCAGCAGAGTACCGATACTGACCAACTCTCCCACCACCCGCAACGGAATCAACCCGCCTGCCAGAGCGACGAGAAAACCAACCAGCGCTGTACTCTTGTAAGGAGTGCGGAAGCGCGGGTGAACAGTGCCAAAAACCCTGGGCAACAAACCATCGAAGGCCATGGTGTAAAAGATGCGGGTCTGGCCCAGTAACATCACCAGGATTACAGCCGTTGTTCCAAGAATAGCTCCCGCCTTGACAATAGGCGAAAGCCAGTGCGCGGAAGTCGAGTCAACGGCAACGGCAAGTGGGTCCGGAACATTCAGTCGGGTAAAGGGCGTGACACCGGTCAAAACCATGACAACGCCGATGTAGAGCACAGTGGAAATCCCAAGGGATCCCAGAATGCCGATCGGCATATCGCGTTCAGGATTGCGGGCCTCCTGCGCTGCCGTCGAGACGGCATCAAAACCGATGTAGGCAAAAAAGATGAGGCCGGCGCCCCGCAAGACGCCGCTCCATCCGAAATCCCCGAAGGTCCCCGTGTTCGCAGGCAAAAACGGATGCCAGTTGGCTCGCGTGATGAACAGAGCGCACACACCGATAAACAGGAGCAGCACTCCGACCTTAACGATAACGACGACATTGTTGAATCTTGCCGATTCCCGGATGCCCAGAATCAACAACGCGGTAATCACGGCAACGATGAAGAACGCCGGGAGGTTGAAGTAGGAGTGGATCATGGTCCCGTCGATATTTCTCGCCGGGTCCCAGGGGCTGCGCGCAAGCTCCGCCGGGAAAGGAATATGGAGCGTCCTCAGGAAAGAGAGTGTGTAACCGGACCATCCAATGGAAACGGTCGTAGCGCCCACGGCATATTCAAGAATCAGATCCCACCCGATAATCCACGCTAAAAACTCACCGATGGTCGCATAGGCGTAGGTATATGCGCTGCCGGCAATCGGAATCATGGAAGCAAACTCCGAATAGCAGAGGCCCGCAAAGGCGCAGCCAATGCCGGAAAGAATTACAGAGACCACCAGGGCCGGGCCGGTGTGCTGCACAGCAATGCCGCTGATGACAAAAATTCCGGCTCCCACAATGGCGCCAATACCCAGAGAAATCAGGGCAACGGGCCCCAACGCGCGGCGCAGACTGTGTTCAGCGTCTGCGGATTCTGCTCGCAGTTGCTCGATGCTCTTCTTCACCCATAAATCAGACATCCCGCCTCCAATTTGTTCTTAATGCTCAGCCGGCAAGCTGCGCCTGCTCCAGAGAAAATAGACTGGAATTCCCACTGCGACGATTCCCAAACCGGCAAGGCTCCGCACTGGACGGTTCATCAACAAAGCCCATTCAATAAACAAGGCCAGCACGATGTAAACCACCGGCACAACCGGATAACACCATGCCCGGTAAGGGCGCGGCGCGTCCGGGCGCGTCCGGCGCAACCGGAAAAGACCAAGGATAGTCAAAATATAGAACAACAGCACGGCAAAAATCACGTAATCCAGCAATTGGTTGTAAGTTCCGGTCAGCGTCAACAGGGAAGCCCACACTGCCTGCACCATCAGTGAAACTCCCGGCGTGTGGTATTTGGAATTGACCTTGCTGACTTTGGAGAAGAACAGCCTATCCTTGGCCATGGCGTAATAAACCCGCGCGCCCGCAAGGCTCATCCCGTTCATGCAACCAAACGTGGAGATAACAATTGCAGCGGCCATCAATCCGGCACCCTTGGAACCCACAATGATTTCCATGACCGCTGTTGCCACGCGGTCTTCAGGAGCGTGCTGGATCGCGGCAAATGGCAGCGCACGTACATAAATCACATTGGTCACGAAATAAATGCTGCAGACGGTCACAGTGCCAATCAGAAGGGCCAGCGGAAGGTTGCGCTTGGCATTCTTCACTTCAGCCCCGGTGAAGGTGACGTTATTCCACGCGTCAGAGGAGAACAGCGGACCCACAAGAGCCACGGCCAGCACGGTCAGCGTGGCTGTGTTCAAATGAGCATGACCCCAGAAACTTGTATGCACCGCAGCAACTGCGGTGTGGCCAGCCTCCCACAAGAGTCCCGCAACAACAAGGCCCAGGAGGGCTCCGACTTTCAGAATAGTAAAGATATTCTGGATCCACGCACCGGTTCGCAGACCGAATATATTGACAATCCCCAGGCCCAGAAGGACGGCAACGGCAAGTCCCTGCTGTGCAGAAAAAGTCAGGGCCACGGGGTGGCCGAAGAGTGTCACGCTGCCAAGGTTGAGCAGAAAGTTCTTTTCAGAGATCCACGGAAAGAAGAATCCCAGGAACTTGCCGAAAGCCACCGCAACGGCAGCGATGGTGCCCGTCTGTATCACCAGGAAAAGCGTCCAGCCGTAAAGGAAACCGAAGAGCGGGCTGAAAGCCTCCCGCAGATAAACATACTGGCCTCCGGCTTTCGGCATCATGGCAGCGAGTTCGCCGTAAGTTACCGCCGCCGAAACCGTCATGACACCGCTGATGATCCACGAGAGCAGAAAAAGGCCCGGCGAGCCTACTTCGCGTGCAATCTCCGCCGCCACGATAAAGATGCCGGACCCAATCATCGAGCCCATCACGATCGTGGTGCAATCGAGCAGTCCCAGCCCTTTAACGAGATCTGCTGAGGGAGGCCCTGTGGCGGACTTGTTCGCAACCGTCGCAGCCATGCTGCCAATCCTTTAGCGGTGTAAGATGACCTTCCCTGAATGCTGCCAGAGACATTCAAGCGCCCATCAGCCGAGCGCTTGCAGGAATTTTCGTGCCCGCGTCCCGATGTCCTCCACGGCCAGCAGGTCATGGATTACGGCCACGGAGTCCGCTCCAGATTCGATGACGGACGCCGCATTGTCAAGCGTTATTCCGCCGATGGCAACCAGGGGCTTACGTGTCAGCGTGCGCATTTCACGCAGGCGGTCGAGTCCAACAACAGGATCAGGACGTTCCTTGCTTCCAGTAGGAAAGATTGGTCCAAAGGCGACGTAGTCGGCTGAAATTGCCGCCGCCTCTTCAAACTGGGCCTTTGTATGGGTTGAAAGCCCTATGCGCTGGCCGGGAAGCAATACTCGGCGGACATCTTCCACCGGCAGGTCTTCCTGGCCCACGTGAACGCCGCCGGCATCCGTCAGGCGCGCCACGTCCGCACGGTCATTGACGATAAAAATTCCCCCGGTCTGGCGCACCCGCGCGGCAATTTCACTGCAAACATCGAATAAGCGGCGCGAGGAATCAGTCTTGCCACGATATTGAATCAGCCGAACGCCGGCAGAGAGAAGGCTGTCCGCCACGGCCAGGGGTGACTGGTCCCCCGTCTGGGCGGAGTCGATGATGGCATACAGGCGGGGAATTTGAAAATCCATAAGTCAGAACCAGCGAGGCCTCGGCTCACCCGCCCACGCCATTCTGGCTGAAACGGTTGAGAAATTGCGTGTCGAACCTGCCGGCACGGAAGTCCGGATCGGCAAGGATCTTCTCCTGCATTGGAATGGAGGTGGAAATACCCTCGATAATAAACATCTCAAGGGCCCTCGACATTCGTTGCACGGCTTCCGCCCGATCCTCTCCGTGCACGACAAGCTTGGCAATCAGCGAGTCATAATAAGGAGGGATGATTGACTCCGCATAGGCAGCTGTATCCACCCGGACACCTGTGCCGCCCGGCACATGGAACCCGGTAATCTTTCCCGCTGATGGCGTGAACGTGTTGGGATCTTCAGCGCAAATACGGCACTCGATAGAATGTCCATGCAGGCCGACCGTGTCGCCTTCAACAGGCAGCGGAAGGCCGGCGGCAACCTGGATCTGCATCTTCACCAGGTCAAGCCCGGTCACCATTTCCGTCACCGGATGCTCCACCTGAATCCTGGCGTTCATTTCCAGGAAATAGAGCTTGTGGTTTTCATCCATCAGGAATTCTACTGTTCCGGCGTTGGTGTAACCGACTTCCCGCAGCGCACAGATCACTTTACCGCCAATTTCCTGGCGGGTGTCGGCGTCGAGCTGTGTGGAAGGAGACTCTTCCAGCACCTTCTGGTGGCGCCGCTGGATGGTGCATTCGCGCTCGCCAAGGTGAATGACCTTTCCATGCTCGTCAGCCATTACCTGAAATTCAATGTGCCGTGGCGAAGAAATATACTTTTCCAGGTAGACGTCCGACGAGCCGAAGGCTGCTTCGGCCTCGCTTTGCGCCATTTGCAGGAGCTTCGGCAATTCCTCGGGGGCACTAATAATCCGCATCCCTTTTCCGCCACCGCCCGCCGCCGCCTTGACCATAACGGGGTAACCGATTTCTTTTGCGGCTTCCAGGGTCTCTTCCTCCGAAGCAAGGACCCCCGTCCCCGGGAGTATCGGCAGGCCAAGTTCCGCCATCCGCTTTCGAGCCATGTTCTTGTCACCCATCAGCCGGATGGCTTCAGGCGACGGGCCGATAAATGCAAGCTTGCAGGTCTCGCAAACTTCGGCAAACTTGGGATTTTCTGCCAGGAACCCGTACCCGGGATGGATGGCTTCGGCGCCGGTGATTTCCGCAGCCGAGATAATGGCAGCCACGTTGAGATAACTTTCAGAACTCCGGGCCGGCCCGATGCAGACGGCCTCATCCGCAAATCGCACGTGGAGCGAATAGCGGTCCGCTTCGGAATAAACGGCAACGGTGGGAATTCCCAGTTCCTTGCAGGCGCAAATCACCCGCAGAGCAATTTCTCCCCGGTTGGCAATCAGTATCTTTCCAAACATGCATCACACTGGGAGGTTCGGACCCGCACTCTCCGGCGGCCGGGTGCCGGACACTCCAAAACTCCACTTCTTATCAGGGTTTGATGGTAAAGAGGGGCTGTCCGTACTCCACCGGCTGGCCATTCTCAACGTGAATACGTACAATCTCGCCGGCAAATTCCGACTCAATCTCATTCATCAGCTTCATTGCTTCCACGATGCAGAGCACTTGGCCAACATGGACCCGGTCGCCCACGTTGACACAGGGAGGAGCGTCAGGCGAAGGCGCGGCAAAGAACGTCCCGACGATAGGGGACTTCAAAACATGCACGTTCTCGGAAGGCATCTCCGGTTGAGGCTCCGTAACCGGCTCCTGGCTCACCACTGGCGCCGGGGCGGCAACAGGCTCTGTAATCTGCTGATAGGAATCACCACTCGAATTCCTTGGAGCAACAGCTATTGGCGAGCCCCCAACGGGAGCCTGCCTCAGGATGCGGATCCGCATCCCATTCTTTTCCATCTCAAATTCCGCAACTTCTCGCTCGGTCAGCAGGTCGATCAGTTGCTGGATGTCTTTGAGCTCCCAGCTTCGTTCGGCCCCTGAGTTTGTTGTGCGGGACGGCTTCTTGCCGGGCATATTTTCCCCCGTGCTCCAATCCTAACTGATAAACCAGGCGTCTTTAGTTGCCGGAGTCAGAACCTCCGGCCTGCCGTCGGTTACAAGGATGGTGTCCTCAATCCGGGCACCTCCAAACCCTTCAAGATAGACACCCGGCTCTACTGTTATAACACAGCCCTTTCGAAGCCGCGATTTATCGCCGCGGCTCACGTGAGGCATTTCGTGGATTTCAAGACCCACGCCGTGCCCTGTGCTGTGCGTGAAATACTGCTCCAGCTTACTACCTTTCAGAACTCTTCGCGCGGCTGCGTCAACGTCGCCAGTCAGTCGACCTTCAACCGCAACTTGAGTAGCGCGCTCCTGGGCCTCGCGGACTTTGTTATAGAGCGTCCGGACCCGAGCAGACGGCTTGCCCAAATAAACAGTCCGTGTCATATCGGCCGCGTATCCGGCAAGTATAGCACCGAGATCGACGATAACCAAATCGTTTTCCTTCAACAACTTGGCTGATGGATGGGCGTGCGGCCAAGCGCTTCGCTCGCCCGAAGCAACAATAGTTTCAAAGGCCGCCCCCTCGGCGCCCTTTCGTTTCATCCGGTACTCAATCTCAGCCGCCAGATCGCTTTCCCGGACTCCGGGACGTATCTTTCCCCGGATTTCCTCAAAAACCTGAGCTGTCAGTTTTCCGGCTTTGCGAATCCACTCGATTTCGGCGGCGTCCTTTACTGTTCGCAGGTCCTCAACCATCCCTCCTGCGGCAACCCAATGGATTCTAGGCCCTCCGGCCTTCTGGAGGCCGGAAAATGCGCGGCATGTAAGAGTCGCGTCTTCATATCCCACATGCCCGATGCGCTCCTTCCGGAGCCAACTGGCAGCCTGCTTGAGAAGGCCTCTCCTTGCCTCGATGACTTCGACTCCCGCTGCTTGTTCAGTGGCCTGCAACGTGTATCGCGGATCAACCCAGAGGAGGCTTTTCGAGACTCCCACCAAGGCCACGCCGGCGCTTCCGTGGAAACCGGTAAGATAAGATATGTTGGGCAGGCTGGTAACCAGCAGCGCGGAAATCTTCTTACGCCCGAATTTCGACCGCAGGTGCTGCCTTCTTGCCTCATAGGAATGCTGGAGTATATCTGGATTCATCGTATGAAAACAGAACGAGGAAGCTTTCGCTCCCTCGTTCAGCAACATAAATTGTACTACGAATCGGACTTTAGGGTCCGCCCTGAAGAATGCGCGGGCCCCAGCGTCGGAGTGTCTCCCTCGGAGTGCCGTGTGAACTGCGCACAAGGGTGGAGATCTAAGTAAGGATCTTCGGGGTCACAAAGAAGAGCAATTCCTGATCGTTGCTTTGCTTGGTAGTGCTCTTAAAGAGGTGCCCCAGGATGGGGATGCTGTCGAGCAAGGGCACGCCGGTGGAAGAATTTGACTTGGTGTGGACCGTCACGCCGCCAAAGATCACGGTTCCACCGCTGGGCACCAGCACCTCCGTGGTGGCAGATTGCGTATTGATGGTCGGGCCGGCAAGTGTCAGCGCCGGTCCCGGGGTGGAATTCTCAACATCGATCGTCAGAAAAACGTTGCCGTCCTGCGTCACCTGGGGTGTGACCTTCAGTTGTAGCGAGGCCTGCACGTACTGGACACTGATCGTGTTATTGATCGTTGTCTGGATAGGAATCTGGGTTCCCTGGATCACCGTGCCTTCCACGTTGTTCTGGGTAACAATGGATGGCTGCGAAATGGTCTTGGCCTGGTCACGGCTTTCGGCTGCCGCAATGGCGGCGTTGATGGCATAGTTCCTGCCCAGGTTGGAAAGCACAAAGACGCCGAACCCGGTGGCGGGAGAGGTGGTTACCGTCGGCGGAGTCAGAGGCTCGGCTGAAACCGGATTGCCCGTTGCGCCTCCCAGGACAAGGCCTCCGGAAGCATTCTTCTGGGCAAAGGCAAGAGCTGTTGACAAGTTGCGCGCAAAGTCCGACGTAACCCGAATGATCCTGGCTTGAATTGAAACCTGTTGGGCCTTCCGATCCAGCCTGTTGATAACGGATTCAATCTTCGGGATATGCGACCCAACATCAGAAATAATCAGGGTATTGGAGCGTTCATCCACCAGCACGCTCCCACGCCGGCTCAGCGCTCCCCCTCCAACCCAGGTTTTTAAAAGCGCCGCGATGGTGGCCGCCTTGGCATAATTCAGTTGGCGAAATACCGTGACCAGCGGGGCTGACTCTTCTCTGGCCAGACGCAGTTTCTGCTGTTCTTCCTGCTCCTGCATCAGGGTCGATATTTTGGCAATGCGCAGGACATTCCCTTCCAACCGGTCGCCAAGACCGTAGTTGTTCAGTACCAGCGCCAGAGCCTGGTCCCAGGGCACATCGTCAAGGACCACTGTCACGGTCCCGGAAACATCCGGGTCAACGATAATGTTCAAACCACTGACTTCATGGATCAACCGGAAGAAGTCTTTGAGGTCAACTCCTTTCAGGTTCAGCGAAATCCGTTTGCCCGTATATTTTGGGCCGTTCTGGATTTCCCAATTCTGTTTGACCGGCACATTGGCAGGACTGATGCCAGCGTTACTCCTCGCGCTCAGTACCTTTGCAGCCTTAGCAGCTTTCACGGCTTGCGGAAAAGTCTGTGGCGTCGGAGGCTTCGGTGGCTCAGCCGCTACCGGAGGGTCTGACTGAGAAGGCCTCGATTCCGATGCGACGGGAAGCCCCAAGTTGCCCCGAAGAGCGATCACGCTGGTACCGTCAGTTATTGGAGTTGGTTCCGGCCGGCGAACGATCTTCGCCTTAACCGTCTCTGCAACCTTCCGTGACGCCACCGGGTTTTCTACCGGAGCAGGAGATCCGGGACGAGCTTGGGCAGAAATCGCCGGCGGAACCTTTGTCTGAGACGCGCTTCCTTTGGAAGTCAGCTCAATAAGGAAACCCGTGGGCTGCCGCTCAACACTGTAGTCAGGATCACCTTTAAGGTCTGCAACAATCCGGATAATACCGCCATCTCTCAGACTGAATCTTCCCACCCGCACCCGGGCGAGGAGGGGCGCGGCAGAAGAATAGCGCCAACGGTCAGTTCTGTTCTCCGCACCCTTTAAATCGAGGACCAGCCGGTCCGGATGATCCATATGGATGACACGGTAGGCTGTGGAGCGGCTGGTTGCAACATCAATGGTTGTCGCTCTTCCGCTGTCAATCGTCCGAATCAAAATGCCTGTCAGGCGGCTCAACTTCATATCCTGCGCGGCGGGGGCCACGGCATCTGCGGGCCGGGCAGCGGTGGCGTGCGTGCTGGCATTGTCCTTCGCCGGAACTCCGGAAGTCCTCGTGCCTCCGTGAAGGACTGGCTGCCGGGCAAGTCCGACTACGGCAATGGCCGCCACAACTATCAAAAGGAAACTTCGCTTCATCTCCCCTCCTGCCGCTCGGCGCCCAGTTTCAGGACAACCTCCCGGGCATCAACCCTGCCGTTGGAATCCACGTGTTTTTGCTGAAAATAGACGGCATCCGATGTGATCCTGCTGACCACTCCGTTGTAAACATCCTCATGAACGCGCAGAAAGTAGGCCAGATTCGCGCGGCTTGTAACCACGGCGATCATAGTGTTGCTCTCGTCCTCACGAACAATACCTCTCAGGCGCAATTGCCCAATCACCAACCCCCGCGCTCCTGGAGGGCGAGGGCCCTCGAATTCGTCGGCCCTGGCATTCAACCCCGGAGGCAGCGGAACCTTGAATGGGTCCCGTTTACCGGCCATCGCGTTTGCTCTGGCACGCTCTTTTGCCAGGCGCTGCCGGTTCTGCGAGGGCGCCGTCTTATTAGGGGCGGCCGCCACAACACCGCTCCGGCCGGCGCTGCTTTCTGCTTCCGCGCGGCTCGCCCTCATGCTCCCCGCAAAAACAATCCAGGCCGTCGCTAAACAAACTGCCGGGCGGAATAACCAGAAAGTCGGGTTCATTTGCTTTGTCATGGCCCCACCCTCGTTCTATTTGCGCTGGGTCTTCCCTTTGGCGAGAGTTTCGGGGGCGGGGCGATTGTAATATGTCGTAATCACGCAATTGGCGCCTACCGTCTCTTTAGGCGAGACTTTGTAGGAGCCCATGCCACCGCCCTCAGCTCCCCCCAAAGTCAGATTGGAAACCGTTACGATTCGCTGACCGTTGGCCAGCCGGTCAAAAAACTGCAACAGGCGGTAGAAGGTTCCATCCAGATGCAGCCGGAAGGGCATTTCGACATAAAGCTGCTTGTTCACGAGTGGCTGCGAAATAAAGGTCCGGATGTGCACATCGCTGCTGGTTCCGGTGTCGTAGATGGACCTGACAAAGACATCGGTGG
Organism: Acidobacteriota bacterium; assembly: GCA_021787735.1. GTDB lineage: Bacteria > Acidobacteriota > Terriglobia > UBA7540 > UBA7540 > SCRD01. The sequence goes on from JAJYLL010000018.1 coordinate 39,487, forward strand.
CGGGTTGGTCGGGCACAATGGACTGCAAGGTATTCAATTGTTCGCTCAATTGCTCAATACGGTTCAGATATTCCGTCTGTTCGCGCTTGAAAGCTTCGTTCCGGTCGTTTTCGGCCCTCAGCTTTTTCATTTGCTGCTGCAGGTTTTCCAACTGGCTCGATTCGGGCAAAACGAAATACCAGAAAGTGGCCCCCGTCAGTGCAACCGCGACAACCGCCAGCACGATGGCTTGAGTTCCAGCCGACAAGTCGTCGAATTTCCGGACCATAGGAGCGTCCTCCCTTACCTTCCGCTCTGCGGCGGCAAGGCCGCCATCGTCGATTTGCCATTGGCGGCAGGGTTTTCTGGCGGAACGTAAGCGCAGTCCAGGTTGAATTTGAAGTTCGTGCGGCCCTTCTGATTGTCCTGGTAGTATTGCTTTAACTTCACGTCAGCAAACCGTTGCGAACTCATGAGGGCCTTGATAAATTCCGCAATCGCGGGAACCCGGCTCGCCTCTCCGCAGATGTGTAGTAAATTGCCTTCAGGAGTCACCTGCAAAAGATAGAGGTCCTGAGTCTGGTCCACGGTTTCCCCCAGTCCTTCCATCAAATCCACCGGGCCCTGGCGCTTGGCTTGGAGCATCTGGATGGTCTGAATTCGTTCTTCCAGTGTCTTTAATTGCTTTTGGTACTCCTGGTTCTGGGTCCTCACTGAAGCCAGATCTTTTTGCCGGATCTGCTCGCGCCTGAGTGAGGCTTGCACCTGGCTGATCTGGTGACTCCAGTAGTAGTAAACAAACCCCACGGCGCTCATCGAGACCGCCAGTGCAAGCACAAAGACAAAAGCCTGCCGCGCCGATGCGGAAGAAGCACCCGCAAGCCTTAGCTCCGGCGCTTCCTGTCCGAGCAAGTTGATCTTCATCATGGCGTGTCAAAACTCCTCAGGGCCAGCCCCACCGCCACGCACAAGCGGGGCGCAACTTCCGCCGTGTAACCCGTATCAAACCGCGACGGGTCAATGTTCACCTTGCGGAAGGGGTCCATCATTTCAATCGGAACGTTGAACTCTTCCTTTAACAGTTCCAGCAGCCCCTCCACCTTGGCCGTTCCGCCGGCTAGATAAATCGCCTGGATATTTTCCGGAGAAGCCGTCTGCCGGAAGAAATCGAAGGTCTTCTGGATCTCCAGCAGCAGGATCTCAGAAACTGTGCGCAGGTGGGGTGTTGCGGCGTCCACCACAACATTCGGAAGCGGGCGGCCCTGCTTCAGCCGCTCCGCATCTTCAAAACTCAAGTCCAGTTCCTTCTGAAGAGTGTCGGTGTACTGGTTACCACCAACGGAAACATCGCGAGTGAACAACGGTGTCCCGTCCCGCACGATATTGATATTCATGGTGCTGGCCCCGATGTTCAGCAGGGCCACCAGCGCACCGGGGGGCGGTTCATAGTTCGCCTCAAAGGCGTTTTGCAGCGCCAGCGAGTCTATGTCAACGACCACCGGAACCCGCCCGGCATGGCTCAACACATTCGTGTGGTTCAGAATCTTTTCCCTTTTTGCCGCCACCATCATGACGTCTGTGCCACCGGCAGGGGCAGGCCCCATCACCTGATAGCTGAGGTTCACGTCCGCCACGTCAAATGGAATGTGCTGCTGCGCCTCATATTGCATGGCAGAAGCAACTTCGGCATCGGTGGTTGCGCTCAGAGTGATCCGCTTGACGATGACCGAATGGCCAGAAACCGATGTCGCGACCTCTTTCACCTTGATCTTGTTTTCTGCGACCACCTTCTTAATGGCCAAAGAAACTATCAGAGCATCCATGATCGAGCCGTCCACTACTACGTCCTGGCCGAGCGGCTCGATGCCCAGACTCACCAGTTCGTAGCATTGGCCCTTCTTTGCCAGTTCGACGGCTTTAACTGAACTCGAGCCTATATCCAGGCCTACCAGCTTCTTAGCTTTCCCAAATAACATGGGGCGTGCTCCCTGCCGCAATCCGGCCGCAGCCCTAAGAAACCCTTCTGATTGCGCAGTCCAGTTCTCTTTCCACCAATCCTTGAATGCGGCCGATTCCGTCTCGCAGCCAATCCGCCGCGGACGTCAGCGTCTCCACCAAGGCCTCGACCGAAGGGGAGGCTTACCAACTCGTCTAATACATCGGCAGATAAGTGCCGGAACAAGAGATAGAGCTGCTTCCAGAACAATCATTCGGAAACTGTCATCTGCCCCTTATTCTCTCTTAACCCGCTTATTTGACCTGTAGCGTCACTTGGCTGGTGTGGCTCAATGCTTGCGCCGTGGCGGTAACCTTCAGCGTGTAAGTGCCGGCAGGAGTGCCTGACATTGAAGCAGCTGGCGGACTAACACCACCTCCTCCGCCGCCACAAGAAGCCAGCGCCATGCAAACAAGAAGCGCCACTGAAACACTGCGGATGGCAGCGGCCAGCGGATGCCGGCGGACACCTGCCGAAAACAGCGCGAAAGCAAGGAAAGCAATCCATACCCACACCGGCAGCCACTTAAGGGGCCGGTGCCGCCAGTCGCTGGTTGGAGGGTTTAGCAGCGAGCGCACTGTAGTCTGCACGGTAAGGGTGTCCTGTACGGAACCGGACCCGCTGGTCTGCAAGCTGGAAGAAGAAAGCGTGCATGTAGCACCCTGCAGAGCCCCGCTGCATGCGATGGAAACAGGGAGATTAAATCCATTCAGGGGAGTAATCGTCACGGTGTAGCTTGCCGACTGTCCGGCCTGAACGGAAGCGGAGTCCGGCGAGGCTGCAATGCTGAAATCCTCAATCTTTACCGAAAGAGGGAGCGTCGCGGTCACTGTACCGGAACTGACCGTGGAACTGGTGGCAAGCTGGGACGCCGCGGTGGCTGTTCCGACTACGGTGAAATTGAGCGAAGACGATGAGAGTCCACCCAGGTTGCCCACGGTAAGAGTGCTGGAATGGCCGGGCATAATCGAGGTCGGATTAAACGCGCAAGTGGCAGGTGAGATATTGGAGCAACTAAGAGCAATGGATCCTGTAAACCCCACAGTGGTTGAGGCTGACACCGTAAACTGCACCTGGCCGGTCCCCTGCAGCACTGTTTCCGATGTCGGGTCCGCCGCCAGAGTGAAAGGAAAAACACCCGTTCCCGTCAGAGTGATCGTCTGAGGAGAGGCCGGTCCGCTGTCCGAAATGGAGACGGTACCCACAATCGTGCCAAGCGCCGAAGGCATAAAACTGACAGTGATCGTACAACTGGCGCCCGCATTCACCACACTGCCGCAGGTACTTGACTCCGTATAATCCCCCCCTGCAGTAATGCTGGAAATATCGAGTGGCGACTGTGCCGTGTTCGTCAGCGTCACGATTTGGCTGCTCGTCGCTCCGAGAACCACCTGGCCGAAATCAAGACTGGAAGCCGACAGGCTGACCGCCCCGCTGGTTCCAAAGCCGCTCAGGTTGACCGTGTGAGGACTGCCCGCCGCGCTGTCTGAGATCACCAGGGTTCCTGTCTGGGTGCCAATCGCTTTTGGCGTAAAGATCACATTGATTGCACACTGCGTTCCCGGGGAGATCGTGGAGCCACACTGACTGCTTTCCGCAAACGGCCTCGTCACGGAAATTCCCGAGATGCTGAGCGCCACGGTTCCGGCGTCGCCCACCTTCAGAATGGCAGGCGCACTGGCGGTGTTGATCTCCTGGCCGGCAAAGACGAGTGGATTGGGGACGGCCGTGATGCCAGGAGCGTTCTGCGGCCCGATCTTTGCAATCCACGCATCGTAGGAACCACCCGTATAACCTGTGGTCATTGTGGAGGGGGTGATCGGGAAGTCCGTCGAAAAAGTGTCGCCGGCCACATACACGTTGCCGGAAGAATCGAGCGCCAGATCGTTGGCGGATTCATTCCCCGTTCCTCCGAGGTATGTGGAAAAAAGGAGCTTGGAACCGGTAGGATCAAGTTCGCTGACAATAGCATCGTAGAATCCGCCGCTGCTGTCCTGGAGTGGCGACGCTACAGGAAACTTCCCACCGTAGGTGAACCCGGCAATCCAGGCGTTCCCGCTGCCGTCCACGGCGATGGCGTTCGCCTGGTCGGGATAGATATCGCCCAGGTAGGTCGCATAATCAATCGCACCCCCGCTCGGGGCGATTTTGGCCACAAAGATTTCGTTGGTGCCACCCCATCCGTTGTCATACGCTCCTTGCGTCACCGGGAAGTCTTTGGAAGTCGTCCAGCCGGTCACATACGCGGCGCCGGAAGAATCAATCGCGATATCCGAGCCATAACTGGCCGCGGACCCTCCGAGATAGCTGGAGTAAACCAGCGCGGTGCCGGTCGGGTTCAGTTCGGCGAGAAACCCCTCGAAGCATGGAATATTGCTCAGCGCCGACCCGCAGGTCGTGGCCGTGTATTGTGTCTGAAAACCGCTTTTCACCGGGAAATTCGCGGAGTCCGTCTGCCCTGTCAGAAAGGCATCGCCGGAGGAGTCAAGTGCAATGCCGTTGACGTGATCTTCCAGGCTCCCGCCAAGATATGTGGAATAAACAAGGCTGCTTCCGGTCGGACTGATCTTGGCCACAAAGCCATCAAACGGCCCGCCTCCATAGGTGGTCTGGAGCGCTCCGGCCGTCACGGGAAAATCGGAGGCCGAAGTCAGGCCCGCGATGTAGGCGTTCCCCCTTGAGTCCGCCGCAATGCTGCTGGCAAAATCGTCGCCCGTTCCGCCCAGGTAAGTGGAATAAACCAGATTCGAACCAGACGCCGTGAGTTTGGCTACAAAAGCGTCGTAGCAAGGCGTCGGATAGGTTGCCGTTCCGCATGTGCCCCCGCCGTTCGAACCCTGCAAGGGTCCCGCCGTGGGGAAATCGAGCGAGTCCGTGAACCCGGCAACATAGGCCTGGCCGGATGAGTCGACCGCAATGTGAACGGCCTCGTCGTCACCCGTCCCGCCCAGATAGGTGGAATAGACCAGCCCCGTTCCCTGCGGGTTGAGCTTCGATACAAAAGCGTCAAAGCAGGGGGCGGTGTTAACCTCCGTATCGCAACTTCCGCCGCCAAAGATGCCCTGCACACCGCCGACAACAGGGAAATTGACCGAACTCGTATAGCCAGCAATGTAGGTGTAGCCAGACGAGTCAACTGCGATGCCCATCGCGTAGTTGTAGTCCGTGCCGCCGAGATAAGTGGAGTAAGTCAGCACGGGGTCGATCACCAGAGGCTTCGATGGGTCGCGCCCGCTCACATCAAAGCCAACCCGGCATCCTTTCTCCACCACGTAGCGGACTGCAAGGAAGTGTTTCCCATTCGAAGGCGTGTCACCGGCTTGATATGCAACGGGCTTTTTGAACCGCACGTCGCCTGCGCGAGTGCTCACCACCAGTTCGCCACGCGAATTGACTCGAAGCGCGGGCGCAAAGTGGTCCTGCCCGGAAATCTCCAGTCGAATGGAACGCACGTCCCTGCCCGCAGCCACGTCGAGATCAAACTCAAGCTCCCGCTGATTGCCGTAGTAGACAAGATCAACGCCGGGATAGAGGTCGCGGTATTCCACTCTGGAGTACGAGGGAACGTTGCGCACCCACTTCGCCGGGTCATTGCCGGTCAGGTAGTTGCTCTTGCCGGTCTCCTGGCCCAGCCCATCGATGCGCGGAGTGGCGCTCGCACCCACCCACCGCAGGCGCAAGACATCTTTGCGGACCTTCCGAATATTGGGAGCGCCGCCGGCATTCCCTGCGAATGAAAACGGACTGCGCGAACCCGCTGCGCTCCGTTCAAGCGACATCACCGTCTGGTCTTCAGTGAAGAAAATCGCGTAACCAGTTCCGCGCGCCAGGAATTTCACGGCAGAATTTGTCTGCCCACGGTTCTGCTGAAAGGCAAGCGGCAGCGAAATGTAATTCGTTTTTGACCGGGTCACCGCCTTTGGATTCATTCCCGCCCCTGCAGCCAGCGCCCCCACAGTCATCACTAGCAGCACGATGCCGGCAGCATTCCAGGCAATTGCAACCCATCTGTCACACCTGTTCCAACCAGATAAACCCCTGTTATCGTTCAATGATTCCCTCAGCGCGGCGCGGGCCCTCAGTTTCTGACGCGGCCCGTGCCCAGCGCACGAGGTTTGATCGTCAGATTAAATGGACAACATGAAATTTATGGTTATTGCCGGCGCGTTGGGCTGGAACGCCTGCTTCTTAAATCGCTACACCGCTGAAAAAAGCTCAAGAAAGAGGGTACAGAGAATTCCGGTAAGACTTGCCCCAGAAAACAGCCAGCAGGATTTAAACGGTAAGCGGGGTTGCCGAGCCCGCGGAGCTCGGAGAGACGCTTCTGCGACGCATCCCTCTATGCATGGTCCCCCGTTATTTCTTCGCGCAGCGGGTAAACAACTGGTCCAGCAGTTCGATCGAGAGGTCCATTTCTTCGCGCGTGATCGTGAAAGACGGCGCGAGCGTAAAGACGTTCTTGTAATATCCGCCCACGTCGAGCACCAGGCCCATTTTGCGCCCGCCGGCCTCCAGACTGCCGGCAAGGCCTTCGGCGAAGATGCGGTCCGTCAGTTCGCGATCGGGAGTCATGCCGTCCGGCCTGCAAACTTCGATCCGCAGCGCAAGTCCCAGTCCGGCCACGTCACCAATCGACTCCGGATGGCGCCGCGCAAGTTCGCGAAGCCCGGCCAGCATGTATGCGCCTTTCTCGTTCACGAGAGTTTCGTAATCATCTTCTTCCAGCATCTTCAGCGTTTCGAGGGCCACGGCTGTGCCCAGCGGATTAGCGGAAAACGTGGAGTGGGTCGAGCCGGGAGGAAACGTATCCGGTGAGATCAGTTCCTCGCGCGCCCAGACTCCCGAAATGGGGTTCAGGCCGTTGGTCAACGCCTTGCCGAATACGATGATGTCCGGCGTGATGCCAAAATTCTCAATCGCCCAGAACTTGCCCGTACGATAGAAGCCCATCTGGATTTCGTCATCCACGATCAGGATCTTGTGTTTGTCGCAGGTTTCTTTCAGCCGCTTGAAATAGTCGGCGGGTGGAATTACGTAGCCGCCCGTTCCCTGCACCGCCTCAATGTAGAAAGCTCCGAACTCCGAGACTTCAGCCTTGGCATCCCAAACGCCGTAGTATTCCGTTTCGAACAATTTTTCGAACTGCTGCTCGCAATAAAGGTTGCACGAATCCGGCTTCAGGCCGTAAATGCAACGTTGGCAATATGGATAGAAAACAAACTGCGCGCGATCACTGAAGTGGCCAAACCGGCGGCGATAGCGGTAGCTGGAAGTCATGGCCGATGCGCCCAGAGTCCGCCCGTGATAACTGCCCATGAAGGCGAACATCAGGTTCCGGCCCGTTGCGTTGCGCACCAGCTTGAGCGAATCTTCGATGGCCTGCGCGCCGCCCACGTTGAAGTGGACGCGGCCTTTCACTCCAAATCGCTTTTCGCAGTATTGCGAAATGCGCGCCGCCACCTCAACCTTTTCCGGGTGCAGATACTGGCAAGCCAGCTGCGGCAACCGGTCAACCTGCCGCTTCAGGGCCTCATTCAGGCGGGGGTTCTTGTAACCGAAGTTCGCCGCGGAATACCACATCTGAAGGTCGAGATACGGCGTGCCCTGCTCATCGTAAAGGTAGCAGCCTTCACAGTTGGAAAAAACCTTGGGCGGTTCAAGATAGTGCACCGTGTCGCCATAGGAGCAGTACCTGCGCTCGAGATCCATCAATTCCGCAGACTTTGTTGTGGTATCCGGCAATGACATGAACCCGTTTCCCTTCGTCCTCGTAAGATCGTGCATCCCATGCTACGGTGCAGCGCTCACCGCGGCATCACATGAGAAGGAGCCGGTCTCGATCATTTCGGCCATCTCCTTCTGTACATCACCAAAAGTGTCAAATGGCCGGCAAGACAGGCCGTGCTGACGGCAATATGCCAGCAACTCGTGCTTGGCAAAAACCACGTCCGCCTCTTCCACCGCAAAACGGTCAGAAAGTCCGTCGCCGATAAAGATGACCTGTTGCTGCTTTTTTCTTACTTTGCGGATAATCGCCGGCTTACAGGTAGCGCAACCATGGTTGCACCCGTGATTGCTGTGAGGAAAAGTCGCCCGCAGTCCTCCCGATTCAAATTCCAGTCCGGTTGAAAACAGATGGCGGCCGTTCCGCAGCTCGCCGTCTGCACCCACGCGCTTAAGGACCCGGCGAATAACGTAATCAAAACTGTCACTGACAATGTAGAAAGGCAGTTGCTGCGCCTTCAGGAAGCGGAAAAATGCCGGGAAATCCGGATCGAGGGGGATGGCGTCAATCAATTCATTCAATTGGTTGACCGTGGCGCGCACCAGCGCCGCCTGCCGCTCAAAACATTCCCTTGAACCGATCTCTGCACGGAGCCATTGATCTTCCACTTCGTGCCAGGAATGATCGGCAAAGTGCTCCAGAATTTCATCGGTTACGTCAAGGCGTGTAATCGTGCCGTCAAAGTCCGAAAAGACTACGGGTTTCTGGACCGATTTCCCGACCCGTCTGTCTCCCGGCGATTTTCCCCTCAAGTTCTTCTCCCTTCAAACCGATAGCTGAGGCAGAGGGTCAGATGGTAGGCAGTCAGGAAATCACCCCCTCCTGCAAGCCCTACGCGCTGCCTATTTTCTGGAACCCACCCTACTCCCCGCGCTCGTCCACAAGGCGTTTGCGCTTCCGCCCTTGGACGAGCGTTCCCGGGGGGCAAAAACGGAACGCCAGCCTGTACATCCCGCACGCCTGATTGGCCCAGACATCCGGATAGCGCGCCTCAAGATTCTTCCGGACCGCGTCTTCAACGGCTGAAGTGGAAACTCCGTTGGACAGTTCCAGACGAAATTCCAGGATGTCGTGCAGGCCCTCCTGCCGGACCGCCACCTGCCAGTTGCTGGAAAGCCCCGCAACGTCAGACAACACCTTTTCAAAGATCTCCGGATACATATTCCCGGCACCCATCACCACCATCTCGTCGCGGCGTCCGCGAATTCGCGCCAGGCGGCGCACGGTGGTACCGCATGGACAGGGCCCGTCGAGAAAACGTGTGATGTCGCGCACGCGGTAGCGGATCAGCGGCGTGGTCCGGCGCGATAGAGTCGTCACCACCAGTTCGCCGTATCCGTCCGAATCAGGATCGAGAATCTCAAAGAGCAGATTGTACTCATCCACGTGGTAGCCGTTGCGCTCAAGACATTCCATTCCGGCGCCGCCGCCCATCTCCGTCGAGCCATAGCCGATAATCACCGGAGCGTTCCAGACACGCTGGACGTAGTCGCGGTAGGCGTCGGTCATGCGATCGCCCGCGGCGAAGATCAGTTTTACAGGAAAACTCCCCTGCTTCTCGGCAATTTCGCTCAGGCTCACCAGCCACGTCGGGTCCGCCACAATCACGTTGTAGTGATAACGCGCCAGACGCTCATAGATCTCCGCAGGGTGTGGCTTGCCAACCGCCGAGCAGAAAACGCCCAATTGCTTGCAGGCCAGAAACGTCACCCAACTGCTGATCCAGTATCCGGCGTCAAAGGTGCAAACCACCCGGTCGCCCTGCCGCATGCCGCTTTCATAAAAGGCAGCCGCCTCGTACCGCGCCGAGAAATCGAGCTCATCGTAGCTGAAGAAGACCCGCTTGGGCCCGCCGGAGGTGCCGGTGGTTTCAAACACAGACTCGGGCTCCCGGCAAAGGAATTCCTCTGCCGGGAGATTTCGAATGTCTTCGGGAGTGGTGAAGATGTCGCCAAGGTCTTCAGGCCGGCGAATCTGTTCCGCGCGGAGGCCGGCTTCCTGAAGCTTGCGAGCAAAGAACTTCTGGCGCGCGGCCGCATAGCGGACAACCCGCCGGAACCCTTCCATCTGGATTCGGTGTATCAGCGCGGGTGAAAGTGATTTACCCCAGCGCACAAGCCTGGGGATCGAGTCGCCAATCACCCGGCGTTCAACGATCTTCCGTAGGTCAGCAACCATGAAGTCAAAAAAAACGGCTGTAAGCGTCAACGTGCGACGTCAGCGGTGCCGAAATGTGGTATTCAGGGAATCGCTCTTGAGAACGGACACCCTCTACCGTTCATGCCAAAAATCCTGAAGCATCACTCAGTTTACATCAGGTATGCCGTTTCACCCGAAGCAGGCGAAGGCGCCGCAAGCAGTTCGATGTACGTAGCCTTTTCAAGAAGGGCCCTTGCCACCTGGGCCACCACATAGGCAGCGTCAGGCCGCGCCAGTTCGCGGGCACGCAAAATCAATGCCTCCCTGCGTTTGGAGTCATCGAGCAGTCCGGACACCAGCGCGGGAATCTCCTGCAGCTCTTTGGCTGCCAGCCCAACGCCCTGGTTGACCAGAAACTTCAGGTGGCTTTCCTCCATCCCCGGAACCGGGGACGTAAGAATCATGGGCACGCCCGCAGCCAGGGCTTCAGAGGCGGTAACGCCGCCCGGCTTGGTAACCAGCAGGTCGGCCGCGCCCATCAGTTCCGGCACAGAATCCGTCCAGCCAAAAACGTGAAGGTCGAGAGCCACTTGCCCCCGCAGCGATTCCAACCGCTCACGCAGGGTGCGATTTCTTCCGGCAACGGCAATCACCTGAATGGGGTGGCGGCACACTTCCAGGCTTTGGATGATGGCATCAAGCGGTGCGAGCCCAATCCCGCCGCCCATCACCAGCACCACGGGCCGGTTCGGATGCAGGCCAACGGCCCGGCGAAGCTCAACCCGGTCGAAGCTAAGCGCAAAAGAGGGATCTATCGGCACACCGCAATAGAGAATACGATTTGCAGAAACTCCCCAGGAAATCATCTGCCGCTTGGCTTCTTCGCTGCCCACACAATGAACGTCAATTTCGTCCCTGACCCAGATGGGTTCCGTGCAGAAATCCGTCTGCGCAGCCAGGATCGGAGCATCAAACCAGCCGTCCCGCCTTCCAACCACAGCCAGCCGGGCGGCGCATGGCTCCGTAACAACTACCAGATGCGGAAGAAAAGACTGGAGGCGCGCAAGGACCGAGCGGCAGCCGTGCCGGAAAAGCCAATCGGGGGCCACCCTCCGCAGACGCTTCCGATACCGCCATTCAAAGAATTTGCGCCGAACCCAGGGAACACGTTTTATCGTCAGCCAGTAAGGATAGAGGTAGAAGCGGAGGAACCACGGCTCCGCGAAATCCAGCACATCGATTGTGCGCGCCTCAACATTATCCGCGCCATCGTGAAGGGCCTGATGAATAGCCTGGCTTGCCCGTGAATTCCCAGCCCCCACACCGAGGGTCAGGATAGCGATTCGCTTGATTTCCATGCCTGCTCCGAAACTACCTGGTTCCGAACCGCGTCTCCGCGGGAAGATGAGGATATCAATTCCAGTGTCGCACCAACAGCACGGCGTTTAAGCCTCCAAACGCAAAAGAGTTCGAAAGCGCAGCCCGTATAGGCTTTCCCCGCGCCTCGTTGGGAACATAATCAAGGTCGCATTCGGGGTCTTGTTCAGTGTAGTTGGCGGTGGGTGGAATTACGCCGTGCTTGACCGCCATCACCGTGGCCACAAACTCGATCGCACCGGTCGCTCCCATCGCATGCCCGTGCATTGACTTCGTTGAGCTGATTGCCAGCTTCCTGGCGTAGTCCTTGAAAACTTCCTTGATAACCTGAGTTTCGGTAGAGTCGTTCAGGCGCGTTCCAGTCCCGTGTGCGTTAATGTAATCAATCTCTTCGGGCGGGACTCCGGCTTCATCAAGCGCCATGCGGATAGCGCGGACCGGACCGTCCACCGAAGGTTGGGTGATGTGGGAGGCGTCCGAACTCATGCCGCAACCGGCAAGCTCGCCGTAGATGGGAGCGTCGCGCTTAAGAGCGTGTTCCAGTTCCTCCAGCAACAGAACTCCCGACCCTTCACCAATCACCATTCCCTTGCGGTCTGCGGAAAAAGGTCGGCAGGCTGTCGCAGGATTGCCATTCCCAGAAGCCAGAACTCGCACGGCCTCCCAGCAGCGCATCACACCGTAAGTGATGGGGGCGTCGGCTCCGCCAGCCAGCATTATGTCCGCCAGCCCGAACTTAATAAGGTGGAAGGCCTCCGAAATTGCGTGGCCCGATGATGAGCAGGCCGTTGCCGTGGCAAGCGCGGGACCCTGGGCGCCAAACTCCATGCAGATGTGCGACGTGGCCGCGTTGTGCATAATGCGCGGAATTGTAAAGGGATGCAGGCGCGTGACCTGCTTGGCGTAAAGATTGTGATAGCCGGCATCATAGCTTCCCGCCCCGCCCATGCCGGAACCCATCACCACCCCGAAACGGCAGCGCTCTTCATCGCGAACCGTGATGCCACTGCTTTCCATCGCTTCGCCGGCAGCAATCAGCGCAAACTGCGTGAATTTGTCCAGCATGTCCTGACGCTTGGAGGGGAAGTAGTCGTCCGGATTGTAGTCGGCAACTTCGGCTGCAATTCGAATGGAAAGAGAGGAGGAATCGAATTGAGTAATAGGTCGAACGCCTGACCGGCCTTGCACCAGGTTCTCAAAAAAACTGTCCCTGTTCCTGCCCGTGGAGGAAAAAACCCCCAGCCCTGTTATGACGACCCTGCGCACCGTGGACTCCACAAAAGCTAGTTTCTAGCCGCCTGGCCGCTGCCCTTGGCCATCGCCGCGAGATCAGAAATGTCTTTGCCTTCAACTACCCGAGTAAGACTGTCCACAACCTGCCTTACGCTTTTCATGTTCTGCGCCACACTATCGGGAATATCGATCTTGAACTCTTCTTCAAGCGCAAACAGGATGTTGACTCCATCCAGGGAATCGATCCCCAATTCCTCAAACGTTGCGTCAATCGATACTCCACTGGGATCGAGATGCTGTTCCCGAGCAATAATTTCAATGACTTTTTCACCTACATCCATCTTTGCTCCTTACTGACCGGTCCTGTTTCTTTGCCTTGACCCTGTCCGTCTTAAGATGAAATCCCAATCGGGTCTTCCGCCGCGAGCTCGCTGACCATTCGCAGCAACTCTGACAAACGGAAGGGCTTTTCCAGAAAGGCTTTCACTCCGAGATCCCGCGCAAGTTCGCGTTCTGCCCCGGTTATAAAAGATGTCATTAGAATCGGCTCGCAAGCGATTTTCTTTTCCTGCAGCTTTCGTAACAGCTCCAGACCGTTTTCTCCCGGCATCCGAAGGTCAATCAGAACTACGGCCCTGCCATCGTCCAGGTTCAAAGCTTTCCAGAAGCCCTCGCCATCCTCGGCAAGCTCCACAGAATAGCCGTTCGCGGTCAAAACCTCGAAAAGGAGGTCGCGGCTCTCCTGATCGTCATCCACCACCAGAACTCGATTTAAGCCCACTCAGACACCCGCTCAGGAAGAAATCCTTCTGCCGAACCAAAGAACGGAGAGCATCAATGAGTCCAAAGTAGGCATATAATCTTAAGTCACTTACCCTGAACAGCTTATTCATCGAACTCGATCTCAACGAACAAGTCAAAACAAGTACAAGTGTGTCAAAATGGGACACAAAGCCAGATGAGTGTATTCAAATGTTACATAAACTCCCAGCTTTTTCACTACGCTAGCAATGGGGAAGAAGGCATTTAGACTTTCCTGACCGGCCCACGCGGGAAAGCTAGTCCATAAACTTTTCAATGGGTGCAAAGGTAAGGCCCAACCGCCCTACAGCTTCGATGATGGCTGGCAGGGCCTCCACCGTGCTGGACTGGTCGATACCATCAGGAGGCGGCTGCTCGTGGGCATCATGGAGAAGAATCACAGCACCCGGATGGAGCCTGCGGGTCGTGGCCCTTATGATCGCCTGGGTGTGGTATTTCCAGTCGAACCCCATTACCGACCACATGACCATTTTCAGGCCCCGACGCCGTAAAACCGGCATCAGGCCGAACCATCGCGCGCCGTAAGGCGGCCGGAATAAGGTTGGCCGTACTCCGGTGACCCGCTCGATGGCTTCCTGTGCCCGGTCGATCTCACTGGCAATAAAGCTGCGGCTGCGGAAGAACAGAAACGGGTGCGAATAGGTGTGGTTGCCAATGGAGTGCCCTTCGCGCACAATGCGTCGGGCGATATCCGGGTGGCGCTCGACGTTCTTGCCACACAGGAAAAAGACCGCGATGATCTTGTGTTGGGCCAAGATATCCAGAATCTGTTCGGTAAATGGCGGGGCAGGGCCATCGTCAAACGTCAAGACGGCGCAGCGGCTTTCAGCGGGGCCGCGATTCACAACCGGGGAAAACACCTGTGATGAAGGGATGATGCAAGCATACGCCAGTGCCCAGGCACATCCCAGAACAATGATGATTCCAACCACAAGAACGATCATGGCCGACCCGCGTACCCTGCTTCCGCCCCAAGTCTGTGCACGAGACGCCCGCGACCTTGCCATCGGGCGATCCCCAGCGATGTTTATCCTAGCACAAGGGCCATCCGAACACGTGAAGGCGGCATTACACAGCGTGGAACAGAAACACAAATAACAGCAAGAGCATGTTGGCCAATGGCCGCGCGAGGACAGAAACACTCCACGTCAAGCATCTGAGCCCACCGTGTCATGCCGCCATAGGCTGGATAAAAGGCGGCAATTTATTGGCGCTACGAAGCGCCAAACGGTTCAGGGCCTTATGTAAAGGTAGATTGTGTGTACTGCGCCGCTTTCGACCGTGACATCCTCAGACTTCACGGCGTCCCAACTGGCCATCCGGAAATCGTGCGAGACCACTCGTGTGCCGGGTCGGAGCTGTTTTTCCAGCATCGGGCGGATATCTTCATTGACGCCGGGCAGCAGATAGAGCGTGACCACCGTCGCCGGACGAACGTCTGCCTGGAACATGTTTCCGTAGAGGATTTTGGCCCTTGGGGCGAGACCAAGTTCCTCGATCCTGGCCCAGGATTTCTGGTATAGCTTGGGATCGAGTTCCACGCCCACGGCGTGGGCGCCGAACTTTTGCGCCGCCATGATCACAATCCGGCCGTCGCCCGAGCCCAGATCGTACACGACGTCCTTCGGGGTCACCTTTGCCAATTCCAGCATTCTTTCCACAACCGGCATGGGAGTGGGAACGTAGGGAACCACATCGTGGGAAGCTTCGTATTTCGGCGTAAGCTGGTCCTGCGCCCTGAGAGGCTGCGTAGAAACAAGCCCTAAAGCAGCCACGACGGCAAACAGTGCCACCAGTCGCCCAAAGCTGATGTGTCGCAGCATGGTCGGCCTTCCTTAATGCAGAGTTAAACCCAGTTTACCATTGCGCGGGCCCGGCGGAACGCCAACTGCATACATACGGCGGCCTTGCGTGCTCTGGCCGTCCGCCGCCGGAATACAACGTGGAGATTCCACCATTGGTCGCGCGGCTTCTGCCGGCAGTTCGAGATGGAAATGACATCGCGGTGCACAGCCACTGCGTGTGATATATTCGTCCGGCACTGATCATCTCTGCGGGTTCATTGGTAACCGGCGCTAATGAACTTCCGTCAAGCGAGGAGCCATCCATGAGCGGAATTGAACGGCGCGAGTTCCTGAAGAGGACCGGCGCACTGGGCGCTGGACTGGTTTCCTTGCCGCTCGCGCGCGCGGCGGCAAAGCCTGCGGTCGCGGCAAATCGCCCCAACATTCTGGTCTTTCTGACCGACGACCACGGCCAATGGGCGCAGCACGCCTACGGCAACTCGGAATTATTGACGCCCAACATGAATCGCCTGGCGGCCACCGGCACGCGCATGACACAGGCGCTTACGCCCTGCCCAGTCTGCTCTCCCGCCCGGGCGTCTTTCTTTACCGGGTGCATGCCCTCGCAGCATGGCATTCACGACTGGCTCGAAGAAAAGACCTGCGCGGTGGAGCACCCATGGCTGGAGGGCCAGACGCTGATTTCAGAACTGATGAAGGACGCCGGCTACCACACCGGCCTCGTGGGCAAATGGCATTGCGGCCATACGCGCGACCCACATCCGGGGTTTGACCGGTGGTTCAGCTACTGGGTATGGCAGTATCCGCACTATGGCGTCCAGCAGTTTTCAGACCAGGGGCAGTTTGCAACTGATCAGGGCCAGCAATCACCCCTGCTGACAAAACGCGCCATCGATTTCCTGCGCGACCATAAAAAGAACGAGGGCGCCGAAGGCAAGCCATTCTTCCTCTTCGTCGGCTACGTTGACACCCACTCGCCGCACGACGCCGCGCCGTCGGAACTGGTTTCGCAATATGATTCGGCAACGTTCCGCGACATTCCCAACGAAAAGTTCCAGCCATGCCACGGTGAACCGCTCATCCCGGTGAACAGCAATCCGCAAATCGAGCGAATGAAGCATATGGAGTATTACGGCGCCGTCTCCAGCATCGACCGCGAGATCGGCAAGGTCCTTGCTGAACT
>JAJYLL010000019.1 GCA_021787735.1 Acidobacteriota bacterium
AGATTCATAACAGGCCATGCCTGGCCATGAACAGCGCTGCGCAAAAGACCGCCAGACCGGCCCCGCCGATCACCATCATCGTCGAGCGCCAGCCCATCCCCTGTTTCAGTTCCTCCTCGGATTTTGAAGAAATCAAGAATGTGGAGTCGTGTGTTCCCTTGGTAATCAGGTTCCTGTCGTATTCGTCCTCGGGCCGGGGATTTTCCACGCACGTTCCGAGCACGTCGTACTCATGGTCGGGTTTGATGCAGTATTCGGTAAAACGGAAGGCGTCCGTGGAGCCGTAATCGACGCCCGCGTACTCCAGCAGCTCATCTTCGGTTTTGGCATTCACCGAAAGGTCCGAGCCGTCCGAGGCGTCCGCCCCCAGAGGCCTGAACAGGTTCATCAGCGAGAAGCCCATCACCGGTCCGCCGATCTGCCGCCGGCAATTGAGCGGCACGTCAAATTCGGCCTCGCGTGGCTCCACGTGAATGCGGCCCGATTCGTCCGTTAAGTAGAAACGCCTGCCGTTCTGGTCCGTCCGGTGGTGCTTCCAGCCGTTTCTTCCCGCGTAGCGCTCGATCTTCACCCGGAAGGCGTAGCAGGCGGTGCCGCTGACAGGGCTTGGAAACGGCGTATCGCCGCCCGCGTGTCCGTGCACCTGGGTCAGGCCCATGGCGACGCTGCGGACGGGAATAATCGGCGTGTCGGCAACAACCAGGCTCTTGCGAAAAACGCGCAGCCCGCGGAAGAACAACACCACCCCCAGGCCAAATCCCATCACCAGCCAAACGTCAATGTTTCCGTTGGGAGGCATCATCAGAGGCGCGAAAAATCGCCTCATCGTAGCTCGAAGGAATTCAAAAGGCAAGTCAAATCAGCGTGCTCCGGAGCCTGAGAAGGGTAGTCGGATTCCTTAGTTCGGTGTAGGGTTTATACCCGAATGCGCTGACCGCCATTGGCGCCCATCCCTTACATGCGGTAACGGTTGAGAAGGGGCAGGAGTATTCGCTGGCCCGGGGTAAGGCTAATCCCTTAGGGAGCTTTCTGCCGGTTACGCCCCGCTTCCTATTGTTATGGAAGCCCCGCCCGTACCCCATAGCAAACTGCCCAGGCCCTGCAACCGCGAAATCCCGTTCGTACCCACGCACCAATTTGCAGCCGCCGTGAGCCCCGCAGGTGGGTCGTTCTAACTTCCATCGCGGATTACGCGGCAGGATTCGATATCAAAGGTGACTTCTCCAATGGTCAGCCGGGCCTGATCGCGGAAGCCGGAGACAAACCGCACGAACCGCCAGACGTCGGCAAAGTTCGTGGCCAGCCCCAGCGAGACGCGAATGGCCCCGGCGCTTTTGTTTTCGCCGCGGCTCTGCATCAGGCGCGAGAAGCTTTGCAGGTTGACTTCGTCTCCCAATTCGTACCCGGCCTGCATATCCTGCTCGGTCAGGCCCTCGGCCATTTCGCCGGCGCCGGGATTGCAGAAGCATCCCGTGCGCAGCGAGATGCCTTCTTCGCCGGCAAGTTCTTCCACGCGCCGGTAGTCCAGCAGGTGGCCCCGCGGATCGTAGAGATTGATGGTCAGCGTTCCGCCGCGCTCCTTTGTGGTCGAGGGCCCGTAGATGCGGACCATTGCGCGTCCGCTGCTGTGCCGGAGCACAAGCAACTGCTCCAGCAGCCAACCCGTCAGGCACCGGACCCGCTCGCCGATTTTCTCGATTCCGATCGCCTGCAGGTGGCGCAGCCCGATTTCGACGGCCGGGACAGAGAGGTAATTCAGAGTGCCGTCTTCAAATCCGGCTTCGTTATGGGAGAGCACATGGGCCTGGCCCTGGACCGAAGCAAAATCAACGGTGCCGCCCGCGAACCACGGGCGTTTGAGCCGGGGACGCGCGGCGCGCCGGATGAGCAGGGCTCCCACGCCAGTGGGATATCCGAACATCTTATAGAACGAGACGCACACAAAATCCGGTTTGAAGGCCGCCAGGTCCAGCCGGTTGGTGGGAGCAAAGGCCGCGGCGTCCAGCAGCACCTGCCAGCCTTTGCTTTGCGCGGCAGCAACAAGGTCCAGCGGGTGCTTGACTCCTGAGAAATTGGATTGCGCCGGGTACGCAAACAGATTGTCGCGGGCAGGGTCGGCCTGGTCCAGCAGGGATTCAAGGCGCGCCCGGTCCAGCCGCAAACTTGGGGTCACGAGCGGCGCAAAGGCGAGCGTTGCACCTTTCGCGCGCGCAAACTCGCGAATGCCGTTCACGGAGTTGTGATTGTCGAAGGTAGCCAGGTAGCGGCTGCCCGGCGCAAACGGAAACGATTCGCCGATCAGCTTCAGCGCTCCCGATGCGTTCAGCGTGAAGACCACGATGTAGTCGCGGGCGGCGTTGAAATATTCCAGCACTGAGCGGCGCGTGCGTTCAACGTGTCCCGTCATCGCCGCCGAGGCCGGATTGGCCGAGTGCGGATTTCCGAAAACCCCGCCCCGCAACAGATCGAGATGCTGCTGAAGCTGCGACTCGGCGTAGAGTGAACCGCCCGTGTAGTCCAGATAAACCTGGTTCTGCTCGTCCAGCCGGTAGTATTCGGTTGCGCGCAGCTCATCGAGCGCGGTGGTTTGCAGGTAGGCCGGATACCGCGCCACAAAGTCGGCGTACGCTTCGTTCATGCCGTCATCCTGCCGCTGCTCCGAATTGTTTTTGGTGGAACCCATTCTGATGTCGCCCGCCTGGGTGGCTCACGCCCGCCGATTTGACAGGGCGCGCGCTTCCAGGCTGTAGCATATCACCTGGCGGGCGGAGGCATCCATCGAAGGCCCGCCAGCAAAAATCAAGCCATCTACCTTGGGGAGAGGGTGGGCGCGCGAGCGGCCAGCAAGCATTACCAGCCCTCGCCCTTGGGGAGAGGGTGGTCGCGCAAGGCGACCGGGTGAGGGGTGTTTAGGATGTCGAGCGATTGAAATACCCGAGGAATTTTGCAGTGGAATCTGGCCTCGCCCCCCCCAAAAAAAATGGCGCTCAAGGAGCGCCACGAATCAGGAAAAGCCCTGCAATATCCAAGTTTCAGAGGGAAAACCGGCGGCGTTGAGACCGCCGGGTGAAAAGGTCTGCGCCCGTCGAATCAGCGTCGGAAATTGCCGTTAAAGTCTCTGCCGTTCAACTGGCCATTCAGGCTGATGTACTCGACTCTCTTATCGTTTGGGGACAGCCGAACCGTTGCTGTGCCGTTGGCGCTCCCGAGGTTTGAGTTGTTGATTTCCATGGTAAATTCGCGGTTAGCGTTCTGCTGAACGATTGGGCCATAGAAGCTGACTTTGAAATCGTCTCTGCCGAGAGTAACGATGGCTTGCGGTCCTCGGGTGTCAACCCAACTATGTCCGATGTGGCCTGATTTGTGAGGGCCATGAAAGTCGCCCCGCCCGGAACTGTCTACCTTGACGCGCGGAGCGTTCACAACGGTTTGGTTGTATCCCATGTACTGCTGGCCTGATGCGCCTCCGTAACCCGGACGGTCCTCGACGGGCCCGGTGTATTCGCCGGACTGGGATTGCACCAGTTCGCCGGTTGCAGTGTTGAACTCGCAGTAGCCATAGCCTTCGCCTGCACGCTGGGACCGCCAGTTCACGATGCGATTATCATTCGGGGTGAACGGCCCAAGTTGCGCGCTGACATCCAGCGTTGACACGTCCAACTGATTCGCCACGGTTTCCTTGCATTCCTGGACGTAACCATATTGTGCCATTGCCAGGCCCGGTAACAGAATCGCCGAACTTAACATCAATGCAAATGAGATGGACTTCATTGGGCGCCCTCCATAGGCGTAAAAGTTCCCCCTGACATGGAATACTGGAAAAACAGGCAGCCACGGTCAATAAGTGTATGACCGTGGCCTTGTTATCTTGGAAGCCCCAGTGACGGTGGATCGCCGTCGGTCGGCTTTTGTCTTATCTCATCTCTGCCAGTGGCGCGGTTCCCTGGTCAACGGGTTCCACTGGAACCGGTACTTCGAGCAGTAATGAAGCATCCATTCGCCTCTCATGGCGGTGGACTTCCTCAATCACGCATCTCGGACAACCAAAGTACGGGCGGATCCTCGTGCCGTGCCGCGGGCATATTTCCTGGAACGGGGTCGTTTGTTCACCATTCTGATTGTTCTCTGTTGTCTCGGCTGTCTCTATTGTTTCCATCGTCGCCCCCCTCAGAGCGAAATTCAGCATTGAGCCTAATGCGGTCAAGCCATTTCGACAATGGATCGTTGGTACCATCTGACTAATACCCAGGTGCTATAAAAACGGCGCGAGCCTTTAGCGGCCCTAAGTATTGTTGATTGAGCGACTTAAAGAATTGGCGATTGAATGAATTGCGGTTTGGTGATTGGAAGAACCGGACCGGTAGCGCAAACCTCCGGTTGGGAGGTCCGCGGATTTTCCATGTTGTCGACCGGACTTGGTCCCTGTCCGGCCGCGGCCTGCTTCCTACTTCCTCCCCCATCTCAGTTGGCAGCCAGGGACAATCCTGCTTGTCCGTTGGCTTTTCTTAAGAAGGGCCCACAGTCAGCAAAACACTGACTGTGGCTACCTGCTAATTACTGGGAAGGCTCGACGAGTCGAGCGGCATGCTTTCCGAGTTTGCCTCATTTCCTAGCTGTTCCCGAATAACTCCCGACTCGTCAGTGAAATAGTGCCACGTCTCGTCGGGCGACAACGGGTCGGCGTGCACTGTGTACGTGTCAATCCTGCCGTGCTTCTTGGGACCGGAAGAATAAGTAAAGCGATATGCGATCTTTGTGCCTGACGACAGCACACTATCAATAAGACCTGCCGCTTGTGCGTTCTCCCACTTGATGGCACCCTCGGCATTGGGGCTGCGGTCGCCGAGTTCCGGCGGCCCCAGGTCTGCGAGGGAAGGGCTATAGCCGTTATCGTAGGTGGATGCATATGTCACTTCCGCTGTGTTGATTGTTCTCAATGATCCGACAACGGCCTCCCTGTTTTCCGCCCGAATGGTGGACGGCAAGTTCGGGAGGGCAACAAGCCAGAGGCCATAGGCGACCCAGCCTCCCAAACCGAGATACCCGAGAAAAAGTCCGAAGCTTGCCATGCCGTCACCGAGTAATCGGTCGCCGCTTCGACGAATTGAAGCCTTTGCCATGTGGCCGAAGATGATAGCGATCAGGCCTACTACAGGGAGAAAGGAAAACAACCCGAGTATGAGGCTGGCGGTAGCCTCCCCGCTTCTCTTTAGCGGCGCTTCGCCGGAGGGGTCAGGACCCGCAGCATCAGCCTGTCGCGCAGGGCCCGTCGAGATGACAGTCTCCCCTGAGAGAGAACTTCCGCACTGCCGACAGAAAGCATCGTCATCGCCGGCCCCTCGGCCGCATTTTGGGCAGAACATCTTTCGAGACCTCCTTCAGCCCGTCCTTTCGGGGCTAGCTCACCCTTACTGACCTGTGCGGTCTCCTACAATTAATGATTAGAGCTGACGCCTATATACACCCTCGCGCAGGGCGAATGCAAGTGGGCAATAATTATAATTTGTGAATTATGAAGGGCGGAAACGTGGACTGCGGTTCTGGGTGAAGAGTTATGGGTGCTGAGTGGGGGAAGGCGAGCTTGCGGTGGCCGGAATTGGGATATGGAACTTCAAATGCAAATACCGTGGTCCTTCGCTTCGCTCAGGATGACAAACGAGAGAGCTCGGGATGGTGAATGAACGGGCTCAGGATGACGAACCAACGAGTACGAGATGACCAATGAAGGGCCACCACGTCGCGCACGTCATTCTGAACGCAGTGAAGAACCCCCGCATTTCGCTTTGCCAAACCAGCCTTCGCTCAGGTCTTTCCAAGCGGGTTTGAAGGAGATGATCCATGCCACTTTTTTTGCGCGGAGCCATCCTTTGATTTGCTTTTCCCGGCGGATCGCGTCGCGGGGGTTGCTGAAGGCCTCGCTGTACACCAGGCGGTTGATGTTGTACTTGCTGGTGAATCCGGGCGCCAGCTTGTGCTTGTGCTCGAAAACCCGGCGCTCCAGATCGTTCGTTATTCCGGTGTAGAGGGTGCGGTACTTGCCGGCCATGATGTAGACGTAGAAGGTTCGCATGGGCGTCCATTATAGAGGGCGTCATTTTGGGCCGTCGAAGAAAGTCCGCAAAAATAATGCCGCGGCCCTTCGTGGAGTTTACCCGGAGCCCATTCACTTTGTTCAGGGCCGTTCGCAAGTGCAGGGCGAACGGGCCCGCCCAGCGCCGCTCCGAAATAGCCCATGCGCCGGTGCCACTGAACGTTGCGCGTGCGTACCAGCCCCGTTTGCAGGATGAAAAATAAGACCCACACCGAAAAAAACGCCGCGTGAATGTAGACAATAAACGGCGGCGAAACCGCCGGATGGAAAAGCCTGGCCGCTACCGTGAAACTGAAGCTGTAGACCACTTCACCAGCAATCAAAAGAGACATCAGGAAATAGAAGTATCTCCCAAGCAGGCTGCGCGTCTGCATGCCGTGCCGCCTCCAGAAATAGATTGTCCCTTGGATGGTCCCTGCTCCCGTTCTTCCGGGCGCACTGTCGCCGACGACCACTGAACGCGGAACACAAAATACAGCAGAAATGCAGAATTGTGAATCGCGAAGAAGACAGTAAGCGGTGGCTGGTGACGAGTGACAGATGATGGGTGATGAGTGATGCGCGTTCTCAGAGAAATGAATGCAGCGAGAAGGCGGAAGGCAGAAGGCTGTAGGCAGCAACCGAAACCCTGAACTCAGAATTCAGCACCGCTCGTGCGCCATTTGCAATTCATAATTGATAGCCCTCCCAGCAGGGTTCGCAGGCGGCAATGCGCCGTTGGCGATCCCTGTTAGCCTTGAGGACTAGGCTACATGCCTCGTATCTGGATCGAAATGGGACGTATGGGATTTTCGCTCCTCAAATTTCAAGATTTTCAAGTTATTGAAAATGGGTACCTTAGAAGAGTTTCGCGCCCTGTAAATCAGAGATTTTGGAAAACAAGTTTCATTTGTGAGCACTGCGTAAGAGTTACACCGCGACTTGCTGTTGTTCCTGAATTGCAACTGGCAACGCGGCTTTGGCTGCCAACCTCACCACGATGCGGGAAGGTGATGAGAATTGGCCTGATTTGTGATATGGTTGTGCCGCTTCAGGCAGAGCGAGTTTCCCACTGGTTCAATCGCGCGTAGCCCCGCGACTTGCACTGCCGCAAGCAGATCTTCAGGCAGCCCCATACCGCACCTTCATATTCGAGCCGCCTGTCGGAGGACTCTATGCGAAAAGACGATGACAAGATTAGGCCGTCGCTCCTGACGCGGCGCGAATTTCTGGAAGGCAGTGCTGCTTCTGCTGCGGCGCTGACGTTGATGTCGCGACCGTCACTCGCGGCGCAGGTTCCTGCGAGCAAGAGAATCAAGCTTGGCTGCATCGGTGTGGGTGCGCAGGGCACGCGCGTGATGATGGACTTCCTGAAGATACCGGACGTGCAAGTGGTCGCTGTCTGTGACGTCAATCGAGAAACCGCCGACTACTCCGAGTGGGGTCCAGGCGAGCTGGTCGGCAAGGAACGACGCCTGGTGAAAGACCCTGCGTGGGGTTCGGATTGGAAAGGCCCTACCTGCGGACGCGCGCCGGCAGCGCGCCTGGTGGACGCCTACTACCGCAACGTCGACAAGCTGCCGAACTATCGCGCCTGTGAAAGCTACAACGATTTTCGCGACCTGATTGCCAAGGAGCATGACCTTGACGGCGTGGTGGTGTGTACACCCGACCACTGGCACGCCTACATTGCCATATATGCTTTGCATCACGGCAAGCACGTCTTCAGCCAGAAGCCTATGGCGCACTCCGTGCACGAGTGTTCATTGATGGCGAAGGCGGCGCGCGAAACGGGCCTGGCCACGCAGGTGGCCGTGATGAACGAAGCTTCCGATGCTACGCGCCACCTAACCGAATGGGTTGCGGCGGGCGTGATTGGCCAGGTGCGCGAGGTGCACAACTGGTCGCAGCGTCCTTACTGGCCGCAGGGGATGGAGCGCCCGAAGGAAGTTGAGCCTGTGCCCGGCGGCCTCGACTGGGACCTGTGGCTTGGTCCCGCGCCCGAGCGGCCGTTCAATCATGTCTATCTGCCGTTTGTGTGGCGCGGCTGGAACGACTTTGGCGAAGGCTCGATCGGCGACATGGGCAACTACAGCTTCGATACGATATTCCGAGTGCTCGAGTTGACTGCTGCCACCAGCGTCGATGGCAGCTCGACGCCGCTCTTTCCTGAAACGTTTCCGCTGGGCGAACTGGTGCATTGGGAATTCCCCGCGCGAGGCGACCGTGCGCCGGTCACAATCCACTGGTATGACGCGCACCTGCGCCCGCAGCGCCCGCCGGAACTCCTGCCCGGCGAACTGATGAGCGATCCGGGAGATGGTGAAGGCATGCTGCTGGTCGGCGACAAGGGCAAGATCCTTTGCAGTTTTGAGGGCCAGCACCCGCGTCTGATTCCTACCAGCCGCATGAAGACGTTCACTCCGCCGCCTGACAATCTGCCCAAGTCGCCGGGCGCATATCGCGAATGGCTCGACGCCATCCGGGGCGGCCCGAAGCCGCGCGCCAACTACGAGTTTGAGCAGAATATTGTGGAGGCGCTGCTGCTCGGCTGCATTGCCGTTCGTGCAGGCACAAAGCTGGAATGGGACTCCGTGAACAAACGCGTCACGGCCCTGGCGGAAGGCAAGCCCGCGGATCTTGATGCGGCCAACGCCCAGCTCAATCCGCCGGCCCGCGACCCTTGGAAGCTGGACTG
Source organism: Acidobacteriota bacterium (assembly GCA_021787735.1). GTDB lineage: Bacteria > Acidobacteriota > Terriglobia > UBA7540 > UBA7540 > SCRD01. The sequence goes on from JAJYLL010000019.1 coordinate 8,769, forward strand.
ATGCCCAGGTTGCTTGAGAGAACTTGACAGAGTTTTTGTCATTAACCACACTCACGCTGGTTGTGAACGCAAGGAGGAGCTAATGTCTACTGTATCGAGAAGAGATTTTCTGAAGTTGGCGGCAACCAATGCTGCCGTTGCCGGGATGCTATCCGCAGGCGCGCTTGATCTTCACGCCAATCCTTTGGGTATGCCCATCGGTTGCCAGACGTGGCCGGTCCGGCAGATGATCGCCAAGGATTTTCCGGGGACGATCAAGATGCTGGCTGGCGCCGGTTTCCAATCGATCGAGCTGTGCTCGCCACTTGGTTACGCCGATTCAGGTTTTGCTGATGTCGGCAAATACTCGGGCGCGCAGTTGCGCAAGATTCTGAGGGATGCCGGGGTCACATGTATCAGCTCGCACTTCACCATTCAGGAACTCCGGAAGGAGCAGGACAAGAGCATTGCCTGGGCAAAGGAAGTGGGCCTCACGCAGATGATGGTTCCCAGCTTGGATGGGCCAGAACATCCCACGCTGGATGACGTCAAGCGCGCCGCCGATGAATACAATCGCATTGCGGAGCGCGCCCACAAGGCCGGCCTGCAGCAGGGCCTTCACAATGAGAACTTTGAAGTCAGCATGGTTGACGGCCAGCGGACCTACGACCTGCTGTTCAAGTACCTCGACCCGAAGCTTGTCAAATTCCAGTTCCAGGTTTCCACCATCGAGCAGGGCTTCCACGCCGCCCGGTACTTCAGGAAATATCCGGGCCGGTTCATTTCCATGCACGTGCAGGACTGGGACGCCAAAACGCGGAAGATCGTTCCCGTGGGCCAGGGCACGCTCAACTGGAAGGAGATTTTTGAGGCGGCCAAAGTTGGCGGCATCAAGAACTACTTTGTTGAGATGTCGTTCCCGATGATGAAGGCCAGCGTTCCTTACCTTCGCAAGCTGAACGTGTGAAGAAAGCGGGATCACTGCCTCTTGGCCAGGTGGTGCAGATACTGCAAGGCAAATATCTGCGCCAGCCGCGACACCGCAGGTGGTCTACTGATCAATGGATACGGAACGATTTCAGCGCGCAATGGTTCTTCGAGACACAGGGCAAATACAGGAAGCATTGCACGAATTGTGCACCCTCTCGGAAGAGACCGCGGACAATGGGGAGAAAGCCAGCTTGCTCCTCAACGAATCCCGTTGCCTGGTTCAACTAGGGAACTTACCAGAAGCTAGGAAGCGTTTTGAGGAAGCGGCCGCAATCTGCCCAAGGACGCAGGGTCGTCTCTACGTTGAATTCCAAAGGGCAATGTTGCAGTGGCATGAAGGGAACCCATTTGAGGCGGTTAAGACTCTCGAAAGGCTTCTCAAACATTACCTTGACCTTTTGAAGACGGCTGAACACAAGGATCTCTATGAGGACATTCAGATTAATCAGGGGATATTGCTGACCCAGCTAGACCGATTCGGAGAGGCCAGGATGGTACTAGAAGAATGTCTGTCTTTTGAATTCGGGGCAGAAGATCACGCTTCCGTCCTCTTCAACTTGGGTCTCTGTTACTTAAAGCTGGGGGACTTTGCCCAAGCGAAGGGAAAATTTCTCGACTCACTCACCGATGCGGCGCGAGAGCAGAATTTTGTTGGAGCACACTATTACCTCGGAATTATCAACTATAAGGAGGAAGCGTTCGCAAAGGCACTTCAAGAGTTTGAGTGGTGTCTTCCACGCGCCGAGAAGGGCCAGCTTCCTGAATCTCACCTGTACAAGTGGCTCGCAAAATGTGCCACGCAGCTCGGCATGACCGGGGACGCCGAGCGGTCCTTGGAGTTGCCCAAATCGGAATAGAGAGTGTCCCCTCTATTGCGCGGGTGGCTCAGATAATGATGTTTAATATCTGCGGTCAGCCGAGCGGAGTGGCGTTAGAATGTCGGGGCGCCGGGGCCGGCTGCAATGAGGCGCTTTGACAATTACCGCAGACCGGCAAACATGAACGTCAAGAAGAGCTTCTCGCTTCGCGAGATCGAGATGCTACAAGGCGAGTATCTGCGCCACTCGCCCAAATTCAAACTGATTGTGAACGTAGGGAGGAATTAATGTCTAATGTATCGAGAAGAGATTTTCTGAAATTGGCGGCAACCAATGCCGCTGTTGCCGGGATGCTTTCCGCCGGCACGCTGGACCTTCACGCCAATCCTCTGGGCTTGCCCATCGGATGCCAGACGTGGCCCGTCCGGCAGATGATCGCCAAGGATTTTCCGGGCACCATCAAGACCTTGGCAGCGGCCGGGTTCCAATCCATTGAGCTGTGTTCGCCGTACGGTTATGCCGATTCCGGCTTTGCTGATGTCGGCAAGTATTCGGGCGCGCAGTTGCGCAAAATCCTGAGCGATGCCGGCGTCACCTGCATCAGCTCGCACTTTGGGCTGGACGAACTGAGAAAAGATCAGGAGCGCAGTATCGCATGGGCAAAGGATGTTGGCCTGACGCAAATGCTTGTCGCCAGCCTCGAAGGACCGAAAAATCCCACAATCGATGACGTGAAGCGCGCCGCCGATGAATACAATCGCATTGCAGAGCGAGCACACAAAGCTGGTATCCAGCAGGGGCTCCACAATGAGGGTTGGTTAACCACCCATGTTCCTGATGGCCAGCGAACCTATGACCTGCTCTTTAAGTTCCTCGATCCCAAACTGGTCAAGTTCCAGTTCCAGGTTTCGACCATTGCGCAGGGCTTCGACGCGGTCCACTATTTCCGGAAATACCCAGGCCGGTTCATTTCCATGCACGCGCAGGGCTGGGACGCCAAAACCAAGAAGATTGTTCCCATAGGTCAGGGCACGCTCAACTGGAAGGAAATTTTTGAGGCGGCCAAAGTCGGCGGCATCAAAAACTACTTTGTTGAAATGTCGCTGCCGATGATGAAGGCCAGCGTTCCTTACCTTCGCAAGCTGAATGTGTGATCGATGCGGCCGCGGCAGCGAGGTCAATCCAGTGGAGCGTTTGGGTTGGAGCGCATGACGAACATAGCCGCGGAGATTTCGTACTCGAGCCGGGGGTCTTTTTGCTTTAACAGCGAAAAGACACACTCCTTGGCCGTTGAGGGCGACGCATTTACCAGATCGACAAGGCCGTTGACATTGATTGTTCTGATGGCTAAAATTGTTATTCTAATGGGCAAGGGACTCCACAGCGGCGCTTCGATGTGTTGTTGCACATCTGCGCCGGCGTGTGGTGGATAGCCCTCGATAGATTTTCAATTCAGGCCTTATCTAAATCCACCGTCGGAATCGAAGCTGGCGGTGGGTTTTTTATTTTGGAGCGATTGCGAGATGAAAACGTCGAACCCTCTCTGGAGGGAGCAACTGATTAGAAAGATGCCGGAGACTCTGGCGCGCGAGGTTGACATTTTTGAGGCTGAAATCAGCCTGAAGAAGATGGGCAAACTCGACGACCGCCTCTTCGCGGAAACGCGTTTGCGCCGGGGCGTCTACGGGCAGCGCTACGACAACGGCGAGAGGCATGACGGCAAGAAGGCCCAGCAGATGGCCTATCCGCGCCGCGACCTGACCAAGGGCCCGAACACGCTGTGGGATGCTCCGGGAATGCAGCGCATCAAGATTCCGGGTGGAGGCCTGAACGCCGCGCAGCTTGAAACGCTGGCCGATCTGGCCGAAGAATATTCCGACGGCATCGCGCACGTCACTACGCGGCAGGACATCCAACTCCACTACATTCACATTGAAGACACGCCCGCCCTGATGCGGCGCCTGGCGGCGGTAGGTATCACAACCCGCGAAGCTTGTGGGAACTCGGTCCGCAACGTGACTACCTGCCCTTATGCCGGCGTCTGCCAGGATGAAGCTTTCGACGTGACGCCTTATTCGAAAGCGTTGGCGCGTTTTCTGCTGGGCCATCCTGACGTTCAGGAATTTGGGCGCAAGTTCAAGCCGGCTTTCAGCGGCTGCAATCAGCACGCCTGCGCTCTTGCCAACATGCACGACCTAGGGCTGGTGGGAGTGACGCGGACTGAGAACGGGGAAGAGAAGCGCGGCTTTGCCATGTACGTGGGAGGCGGGCTGGGCGCTGTTCCTTATCAGGCAAAACTTTTTGACCCGTTTTTCCCGCCCGAAGAGCTGCTGCCGCTGGCGCAGGCGATTGCGCGAGTTTATGCGCAGCTGGGAGAAAAGAAGAACCGCAACCGCGCGCGGATCAAGTTCCTGATTCAAGACCTGGGCATCGAGAAATTTCGAGAACTGGTTCTGGAAGAACGCAAGACGCTGGAGCCGGACCCGCGATGGACGGAATACATCCAGGAAGCTCTGCAGGTCGAAGAGAAGCCATTGAAAGCTGCTGAGAAGTTGCAGGCGACCGGGTCAGACGCCTTCCAGCGCTGGCTGAAGACGAATATTCGGCCTCAGCGCCAGGAGGGCTACGTGGTGGCCACGGTGACGTTGCCGATTGGCGATGCCACGTCTCACCAGTTGCGTGCCCTGGCCGATATTGCCCGGTGCTTTGCGAATGAGAGCATCAGGACAACAGTCGAGCAGAACTTTGTGATTCGCTGGGTGAGCGAAAGCGATCTGCCGGAGCTCTACGCGGCGCTCGAGGCCGTTGGACTGGGCGCGCCGGGAGCGGGAGGCATTGTGGATATTGTTTCCTGCCCGGGAACGGACACCTGCAAGCTGGGCATTTCTTCTTCGCGAGGGCTTGCGGCGGAATTGCGCAGGCGGCTGGCGGAGAGAAGTTTTCAGTTGGATGAAGCCGTCCAGAACCTGCACATCAAAATCAGCGGCTGTTTCAACAGTTGCGGACAGCATCACGTGGCGGACCTCGGCTTTTATGGCGTCAGCCGAAAGATGTCGGGCTACGCCGTGCCGCATTTCCAGGTTGTCCTGGGGGGCGAGTGGGAGAATAATGGCGGCACTTATGGCGTGCCGGTCGTGGCCGTGCCGTCGAAAAACATTCCGGAAGTTGTGACCCGCCTGACCGACAGCTACGTTGCCGGTCGGCGGAGCGGCGAAACATTCCAGCAGTTTGTGAAGCGGACAGGGAAAGTGGCGTTGAAGAAACTCCTGGAAGACCTGACTCGCCCGCCGGTCGACCAGCGGGACCGCTCGTTCTTCCGCGACTGGGGAGATCCGCGCGAATATACGCTGGGTGACATGGGAGTTGGCGAATGCGCGGGCGAAGTAGTGTCCACGATCGATTTTGATCTGGCCGCCGCTGAAAGGCAGCTTTTCGAAGCGCAGGTTGCTTTCGAAAACGGCGAGGTTGAACAGGCTGGCAAGACGGCATACCAATCCATGTTAAGGGCCGCGCAGGCATTGGTCAGAACCGAATTCCCTCGCGTGACCAACGAACCCGACCAGATTGTCGGTGAATTCCGAACTCGTTTTTACGATACAAAGAATTTTTTCGATCCCTTCGTCGGCGGGAAGTTTGCCCAGTACCTGTTTGCCGCGCATGAGAAGGCAGGCGCGCCTTATACCGCTGACTCCGTGCGGTATCTGATCGGCGAGGCCCATCTTTTCATCGAGGCTTCGCACAATTATTCCAACCGGGCGGGAGCTTCGGTATTGGTTTAAGGCAAAAGGACAAAAACGAATGGTACTCCAACACATTAATGTAAAGCTCTTGCTCGATCATTCAGGACAAATTGACTTTGAGCCGCTGGTTCCGGTGTTCCATGCCTGGATTCAGGAGCAAGGGCGGGATGAACTTTTATTGGACGTGGCCGACTACCGCCACGTGCATGCGGGGCCCGGGGTCATACTGATTGGGCTCGAAGCGAACTACAGCGTTGACAACTCGGGAAATCGTCCCGGCGTCCGATACAACCGCAAGGCGGCATTCGATGGCAGCAACCAGGACCGTCTGAAGCAGGCGGCTGCTGCGGCCCTCAAAGTCTGCCGGCGCCTTGAATCGGACCCTCGTCTGAATTCAAAGTTTCGATTCAATGGCCGGGAAATTGAAATTTCCATCAATGACCGTCTGCTTGCTCCCAACACGGCGCAAACGCGCGATGCCATCCAGCCGGAGCTATCGCCCTTCCTTGACAGGCTGTTTTCGGGCGCGGGATTCGACCTTTCCTATGACGAGAGCCGGCGAAATCTATTCTCCGTCTTAGTGAAATCTCATGGGACGTTCTCTGCTGAAGAGTTGATGAAAAACCTTTAATCCTAGGATTCCAACCACGCCGACTCCCGGTCAGTGCAGTGTGCGAGTCCATCTGGTACCTGGGATTCGGAAACTTTCACAAGAAGATTTTCAAATAGATATAGGCAAATGAGTCATCCGCGAGTAAAATACTTCCGCAATGTTCCTAGGGACCCATCGGGTGGTTCGTACGCTTCCCGGCCTAGTTCTCATGCTGGTTGCGTTTTCCGCCAGCGGGTTGGCGGTAACTTCATGGCGGGGCACCCTTCGTGACAGCGCAGGAGATCCCGTCAATGGGGCGGTTGTAAAATTACATTCTCCGAGCGGCAAGGTTGACTACTCTTCCGCCACCTCATCGGACGGCATATTTACCTTTGAGCATATCCTTCCCGGAGAGTACCGGCTCTCTGCCATCAAGGACGGACGGGAATGGAAGGCCGTAAACTATGTGGAAATTAAGGCCGGCCTTGCCCTGACTGCCGGATTGCAAATCTCTTCTCGTCAGCAACTCCGTGTAGTAGCCGGGGCCGAGGGTTCGGTTCCGGTCGCCAGCGGCGGAGAAAATCTTTCCAGCAAGGAAGTTTCCAGCCTGCCTCTTAACGAACGTGACTTCAGCAAGCTGCTGCTGCTGGCCGCCGGAACCATGACGGACACCAACGGGAGCGCCAACTTCACCCAGCAGTTTGCCGTGAATGGCCAGCGCGCAGTGACAACGGTTTTCGCGATCGACGGGATTGATACTACCGACCCGGAAATGGGCGGAGCGACCTTTCCGAATTTTAATGTGGACGCCATTCAGGAGGTCCAGTCGAGTTCCGGCGTGATGCTGGCGGAAATCGGCCATGGCGCGTCAAGCTACACGAACGTAATCACCAAGTCGGGCACTAACACCCTTCACGGGAGCGTTTTTGAGTTTGTCAGGAACTCGGCGTTTGACGCACGGAACTTTTTTGACCGCCAGAACGTTCTGGATCCGCGGCGAATCCCTCCTTTTGCCCGCAATGAGTTTGGCTTTACTGCGGGCGGTCCGGTGGTCATTCCGGGTGTGTACAACGGGCGCAACCGGACTTTCTTCTTTGGCGAGTACCAGGGGTTCCGGCAGGTGCTGGGCACCACGCAGGTCTTTGCTGTCCCCACTCCAGCCGAGCGCAATGGAATTGACACCACGGCCTACCCTGGCGATACGCTCACGGTTCCGGTCAACCCGGAGGTCGTTCCTATCCTGAATGATTACCCGATGCCGAATGATTTGCAGGGCCCTTATGGCGCTCGCACCTATGCGACCTCTTCAAAGGTTTACACAGGAACCGACCAGTTCTCCATTCGCGTTGACCACCGCATTTCGGACAAGTCGTCGCTCTACACGCGTTTCAGCTTGAACCAGATCACCGGTCCGATCATCAATCCTGACCAGACGGCCATTGATCCCAGTTTTGGCGTCAAGTATTTTGATCACCAGCGGAACGCGGGGCTGAAGTACACGCGCGTGTGGTCGCCAAATCTTACCTCGACTACTGAGCTCGGGTACATTCGCAGCACTCCGTTTTTCCCGTCTATTAATCACAATCAGCCTGCGATGAGCTTTACCGACGGGTTGTATGAATCCTATAACTCCGCCGACGGGTCCATAACCGGATCCTACGGAAATCTCTATCAGTTCAAACATGACATGGCCTACCAGCACGGTCGGCACGCGCTGAAATGGGGCGCGGAAATAAGGGTTAACCGTGACACGACCATCTGGGGTGTGAACCCGAACGGGATTTACTCCTTTGGTGGAGGAACGGCCTACTCACCCGTAGCCATCACTTCAGCCAGCGGCCAGCACGATTTGCAGCCGGGCGATTCGTTGCCGGATTCTCTGACAGGTTTCCTGACTGCGACGCCCTACATGTATACGATCAGTGCGGTCTCGGACATCACTCCGGCAGGGGACCATTTTGACGAAGCGGGCGTGCGGCGGCAGGCCTACAACTTCTATTTCCAGGACAGTTGGAGGGCGACCTCGCGGCTGGCCGTCAATTACGGATTGCGTTACGAAGTGAACAGCCGCATCGCCGAGGCCCATAAGAGGACCTCAGCGCCGAGGATTGTCGGTTCGAATGGTCAGGATGTGCCTTTCTGGACAGCAGGGGCCAAACAGATTTTCCTGGAGAACCCGCAACCGCCCTACGTGATGGATTGGAGCGGATGGGGGCCGCGCCTTGCGCTTGACTACCGCCTGAGCAAAAATACCGTTCTGCATGCCGGCGGCGCCATCACGTCGCTTCTGACCAATCTATGGCAGGATAACTTCCTGACGGGCAACATCCCGTTTGGGACTACGCCGTATGTCTTTGCTCAACCTGGCGTTCCGGTGCCGTTCAGCAATTCCGTAGCAGAAGTGCAGTTGCCTCCTGTTTATACCCCTGATGGGCAACCGCTCTTCCCCACCGGTAATCCTGCGGACGTTGCCCCCAACACGCAGATTGACATTCCGCGGTACCAGAGAGACCTGTCGGCGTTGACTCCCGGAAATCAACTTCAGCTTTTGTCGACTTTTGGAATCGCCAAGGATTTCCGCAATGGTTACATCGAAACTTACATGGCGGGATTTGACCATGACTTCGGCGACCTGAGATTCAGCACCAGCTACGTGGGCACCGAGGGCGTCGACCTTGCCGCCATTTTCTCTCCTAACGGTTACAGCGGAGCCTCGCCGGGTTTCGCTCCATTCACCGAATTTAGTTCGACGGGTCAGGCCATTGGGGGCTTCGGCGCAGAAACCCTGATGACCACTCGGTCACACTCCACCTACAACGCTTTGCAAACAAGCCTGAGCAAAAATTCCACGAGGTGGGGACTTGGTTTTCAGGCGAGCTACACTTATTCCAAGTCGCTGGACGATTCAAGCTCCGCCCTCGGAGCGCTTTCGGGCGGGCCGGGAGTTATCCTCCAGACTTTTCCTCAGAACCCGCTGGATCCCGGCGCAGACCGCGGACCTTCATATTTTGATGTGACACACGTTTTTGCGTTGAGCTTGATCCAGGCGCTGCCGGTCAATCGAGTGAGTTTTTTCCGACCGCTCGGGAGGCGCCTCACGGAGGGGTGGCAGTTTCTGAACATTACTACCCTGATGACGGGAATGCCTTTTACGGTGTACTCCGGAATTCAGCAGACCGGCGTGGGAACAGCAAACGCGGACCGCCCCGATCAGATTGCCCAACCCAGTTTTTCAACCAGCCGGAGCGTCCGCGAAGACTACTTCGGGCGCGGCGCAAGTAACACGTCCTTCTTTAGCATCCCCATCAACGTGCCGGGAGGCACCGGACCGAACCACGGCGTCTTTGGAACTCTTGGGCGCAACACCTTCCGGGGCCCTGCGTACCACAACTTCGATGTCGCCCTCATCAAAGACACAGCTTTTGGCAGGAGGGGCAACTCGGAGCTTGGGATCCTCCAGTTTCGCGCCGAGTTCTTCAATGTCTTCAATCTTGTGAATTTCGGCCTTCCGTCCAATGTGGTTAAAGGCAGTGGTTTCGGGCTTATCAGCAAGACCGCAGGGACTTCGCGCCAGATCCAGTTTTCACTCCGCCTGATTTTCTGACGGGCAAATTATCTTCACGCCGGACGTTCCCTTCGGACACCACTGTCTCAACCTCAGTAAAACTCGGCCTCCGGGGTGCGCGCGGCCTGTTTGCGAGCAACTCCCTTACGCAGTGAGAATTTACTACTCTCTAACTACGCGGTTACAACTGACCGTTTTGTATCCTCAAGTTTCCCAATTGACCTACCGATTGAAAGATGCGTGCCGGTCCCTCGTAGCGGCTGAAGCAATGGATAGCATCGCGAGGGCTGGCAGTGAAAAATGGGGCGCGGGGGGGAATTCCTGGCTGAGAAGCTACCGACCGAAAGCATAGCGACGGCAAGCGACTATGGGCCTGGCGACACGCAAAGCTTCACGTGGGGAAATGGCAGGGTCACGGCCCTATTTATTGTTTCTAACTCTTGATAGCGTCCAATATGTAGTATTTACCGTTTCGATAATTTGCTTGACATCATACTTCCTGTTTGAGGTACAATAGCCCCCGTAAAGAATAAGCTCATGAAGACATGGAACTCGGGGGAGGGTCATGGAGGCGGAATATACGCTTCAGACCGGTGTCGTGGTCTATAGTTTCATATGGCCCACGCAAGACTGAAGAATTCAGGGCGACTTTCTCAAACGCCGTTGAGTCGACCAAAAAGACTGGACGCGAATGGAAAAGGACATCGTGGGCTCTTCAATCCATATTTTTCTCCTTTCACAGAACCGGCTTCTGCTGGAAGCCCTGACTAGAATTCTGCGAAAAAGGGCGGAATTTGAAGTTGTCCAGGCAGCCCCATATTCATCTGAAACATTGAGCATCATTGCCGAGTCCGGCTGTGAGGTGTTGCTGATCGATTCATCAGTGACGGAACTCTACGGCTTCCAGTTGATTCAGGATGTAGTGGATGCCATACCCGGACTGAAAGTGCTGATGATCGGCATGGATGAGGACGAGACAGTTTTCCTGCGGGCGATTTCGTGCGGTGCAGCGGGGTTTGTTTTGAAGGATGCCTCCGCCATGGATGTTGTGGCAGCCATTCGCACTATTACACGCGATGAGGCCATCTGCCCGCCGCGTCTCTGCCTGTCTCTTTTCCGATATGTCGCCAGCACCAGGACCAGCCTGCCTAACGTTCGAGTGAAATCCCAACTGGGGCTGACCCGCCGACAACAGCAACTTGTGCCTCTAATCGCGCAAGGCCTTACCAACAAAGAAATTGCTTCTCAGTTGAACCTTTCCGAACAGACCGTCAAGAACCACGTTCACCGTATGTTGCAGAAAGTCGGGGCCGATGACCGCCTTTCCGTTGTGGAGATGGTCAAGGTCAATCAGATTTTCCTATAGTTTTAAAAACTTGTTCCATTGGATCTTAGGAACTTCCCTTAAGGGGCATATTAGACCGGAATTGGTACTTTGATGAATCGGAGTACTGGTACGGGTCTAATGGGATTGAACCTTGTGTCCCGCCTCTCCATTGAACCTTCATATTTCGGCATACATGCCGATAATTAAGTGATTGATGGAGAACCATATGATCAGACACGTACGGGTTCTTGTTGCCAACCGGCCCAGGTTGATCCGTGAGCTGATTCTGGCCACGATTGCTGACCAACCGGACATCGAGGTAGTCGGAGAGGTTAAGAACGAGGCGGACCTGCTCCCAACTGTGGAAGAGCAAAGGCCGGACTTCCTGATAGTGGCGCTGGACAGCCCGGAGTCCCGGCCACCGGTCTGCGACATCCTGCTATCCAAGTTCCCCGATATGAAGATTCTTGCGGTTGCGCCGGAACATAATAGTAGCGTTTTTTACTGGGCATCAATCGATATCCATTCTTTTGATGTGGAAGCTTCTGAAGAAGGTCTTCTAGGCGTGCTCCGCGGTCCGGGACGGCGAGCAGGAGGATATCAGTGATTTTCAGCTTTACTGACAGACCATGGATTCCGGCTGGGCGGGTCGGTTTTGCAAAGACTGCGGCCCTGCTTCTGCTGGCCGTGTTTGCCGTATGCCCGGCATTGATGTCGCAGCAGGGGCAACAGCAGGGGCAACAGCAGCAGCAACATCTGCCACAGCAGCAACTGCAACCGCAACCAGGACAACCGTGGCTGCAGCAACAGCAGCAACAACCTGTCTACGGTCAGAACTGGCAGGATTTCGACGTTGCCCCCATGTCGGACCTGGCGGAACAGAACCTGAATTACGTCGCGGCATCTGCGCCCGAGATCGAAGCGGTGTTGAATGAGCAGCCGGGGCTTCTGGTTGAACTGCAGCATTGGATTGCGCGGGACGCCACTGACCACGGCCAGATGGTAGACGAGCATCAGATGACCCAGCAGGGAATCTTCGATCGCCTTGAGCGCGACCGCAAATTCCGGTCTGTGGCAACGAGGCTGCTTCAGAGCTATGGCTACCTCACGCCGGAAGTGAATCCCAAATCCAGCCTGGCCATGCAGCAGCAGATCGAATTTATGGCGGAAGAAAAAAGGCTGGAGCAGATGCCTGCCGGCCAGAATACGGCGGCCCCCGGGCAGGGAACGGCCGCGCTGGGCATGGGTCAGGGACAGACTTACCCACCGAACGGGCTCAATCCGTCCGCCAACCCCCAGTTGCTACCTAATCAGCAGAACCCGTCGGGGACTTTTCCTCGGCAGGGTGGGCCTGTGCCGGGCTCGCCTCAAAATCAGCCCAACCTGAACAATTCGGGCGACCAATTGCTGAACATGCAATTGGCCAGTCAGGCTTTGGGCCCGCAGTCGTTTCCTAACTCACAAACTATGGGTAACGGTTCTTTTAATTCAGGGTTGCTGAAGCAGCCCGGCATGGCCGGTACAGGCAGTCTGGGCGCCATGAACGGCAGCCTGGGCTTCGGGCAGGGCATGAACAGCCTCTCGGCATCTGCCAATATCCCGTTGCTCTCAACAATGCAACTGGAAGGCGGCGCCAGCCGCGCCCAGATGGAACAGCAACTTCAGGAGCAGGGGCCGCAGTCGCCAGGGCCTCCACAGGGAACTCTGGCCCGCTCCTGGCAGTACACGCCTTACTACCTACAGACAGGGCAGAGTTACCAGGAACTGTCGCCGCGCCCAGAGATTGTCCATCGCGCCAATCCGTATTCGAGCGTCCCCTCGCTCTACGACCTCTACGAACAGGTCTCGCCGCATTCCCCCACACTCCAGCGGTTCGGACTTGATGTTTTTGAGAACGCTCCTGCCGACTCCACAGAACTTCCCATGGACCTTCCGGCCGGGCCGAATTACGTTGTAGGGCCTGGAGATGGCCTGACGATCAACCTTTGGGGAAGCGTGTCGTCACGCATGTATCGCGTGGTCGATCGCGAGGGTCGCCTGTCGCTGCCCGAAGTGGGGCCGCTGATGGTGAGCGGAGAAACAATGGGGCAGGTGCAGGGCCAAGTCCAGCAGGCATTGCGGACGCAGTTCCGCGACGTTTCCGCCGATGTTTCCCTGGCAAGGCTGCGAACCGTCCGTGTCTACGTCGTGGGAGAAGTTCGGTATCCCGGGGCCTATGACATCAGCTCGCTTTCGACGCCATTGAATGCTCTGTTTGCGGCAGGCGGGCCCACGCACGACGGCTCTCTGCGATTGGTCAAGCATTACCGCGGCAAGGAACTGGTGCAGAATGTTGATCTCTATGACCTGCTGCTGCACGGGGTCAACTCAGACCTCCAGAGGCTGGAAAACGGCGATACGATTCTGGTGCCGCCCGTGGGTCCGGAAGTCACAGTGGAAGGCACGGTACGACGTCCCGCTATTTATGAACTGAACGGAGAAAAAACTCTGGCGCAGGTTCTGCAACTGGCGGGAGGCATTCTTCCCACGGCCGCTCTGCGCCACATTGAAGTCCAGCGCGTTGAGGCTCACGAAAAGCGGACGATGCTGAGTTTGAACATCCAGAACCCGAAAGGGTCGGCGGAGATCAACCAGCAACTCCAGTCCTTCGATGTTCACGATGGCGACATTGTTCGTATCTTTCCCATCGCCCCTTACAACCAGGATTCGGTCTATCTTGAAGGGCACGTGTTGCGGCCGGGGCGTTACTCCTATCACCCCGGAATGCGGCTGAGCGATCTGATTTCGTCCTACGCCGACTTGCTGCCGGAACCTGCGACCCATTATGCGGAAATCATCCGACTGAACCCGCCCGACTATGCTCCCAGTGTTGAGAGTTTCGACCTGGCGTCGGCGCTGGCCAACCCGAAGTCCTCACCCAAACTCGACCCGCTTGATACAGTGCGGATCTTCAGCCGGTTTGATTTCCATTATGCGCCGACCGTCACGGTGGCCGGGGACGTGCGAACCCCCGGAACGTATCGAACAACTGGTGTGGCGCGAGTGCGCGACGCCATCTATCAGGCGGGAGGCGTTGCTCCCGACGCTTATCTCGATTCGGCGCAACTGGTGCGCAACCTGCCGGATGGCAAGCTGAAAATCATGAGCATCAATCTGCGCGAGGCGCTGAATGGCGACTCCATGCAGAACGTCCTGCTCGAATCGCGTGACAGAATTCTTGTGCAGCGCAACCCCAGGAAGGCTGATCCTGCCAGCGTCTACGTGGAAGGACAAGTCGAGCGGCCAGGAAGATTTCCTCTGACGGCGAACCTGCGTGTCAGCAACCTCGTGGAGCTTGCCGGAGGGTTGAAGCGGGGCGCCGACCAGCAAACAGCCGATCTGACCAGCTACAACATCACCGGCCCGAATGCAGGAGTCGGCGAACATCAGGAAATCAATCTGGAAGCGGCGCTTCGAGGAACCGGAAAGGAAAACCGGGTTCTGCGTGACGGAGACGTGCTGACCATCAAGGAACGATCTGGCTGGAACAACGTCGGCTCGTCGATCACAATTCGCGGTGAAGTCGCGCATCCTGGGACATACGGAATTTCTACCGGTGAACGGCTGAGCTCGGTGCTGGAACGTGCTGGAGGATTCACGTCGCAAGCTTATCCATACGGGGCGATTCTGGAGCGGAGGGAAGTCCGCAAAATTCAAATGAGTTCGTACAATGAACTCATCGCCCGGGTCCGGCAATCTCAGGACGAACTGAAAACCAAGATGGCCACCGCCGTTACCGATCCTGACCAGAAACTGGCTATGGAGAGCAGTTACGCGCAATGGCAAACAACTCTGCAGGCACTGCTCCAGAATCCGCCCATCGGGCGAGTGGTGATTCACATTTCGAGCGAAATCCACCGCTGGTCTCGTTCAATGAATGACATCCAGATGCGCGCAGGAGACGTGCTGATCATCCCGACAAAGCCCAGCTACGTCATGGTCCAGGGACAGGTCTACAATCCGACAGCGGCTTCTTACCATCCAGGAAGGAGCGCGAACTGGTACCTGCGCCAGGCAGGCGGCGCGACCAACATGGCCAACAAGAAGGCGATTTTCGTGATTCGTGCTGATGGGAGTGTAATAGGATCGCAAGGCTTTTCGCTGTGGCGAGGGAATCCGCTCGATGCCACTCTCTTTCCCGGGGACACGGTGGTCGTTCCCGAGAAGGCCGTGGGAGGGCCTGCTCAGTGGAAGACCATCTTCCAGTCCGCGCAGGTTGTATCTTCCATCGTGACGTCGGCGGTTCTGGTTGCGCACTACTACTAAGAAACGGGGCGGGAGAGCGAACGGTGAGAAGACTATGGATTGCGCAGTTTTGTTTCAACTGGTGAGGGCCGGTCGGGCATGCAACCCGTCTGGATTTCCTTCTTCTCAGCCAATGTATTTATTCCTTGCCGTTAGGGAACCTTAAAGGTGAATTTGCAAAAACTACTGGTTGTTATGTGCATCGTTGTGACAACAACGGCAACGGCTCTTGGTCAGGCACGCCCTGAGGGCGCGCATAAGGCGTCGCAACCCGTGGGGATCGTTCCCAATTATCATCACCCGGACTGGTGGGGGCATCACAAGAAGGCGAAGGGAAAATCTTCTTCGAACTCCACCGAATATGAGAATTCTGTAGGGGTACCGCTGATCAAGCACATTGCCGGGGACCAGAAAGCTATCTGGACCAGCCCCATTCACCTTCGCTTGCGGGATGCCAACTGGCTGGTGCCACTGGGAGGCCTGGCTGCTGCTTTGTTTGCTACCGACACCGCGGCAAGCCGCAGCCTTGCCAGTTCGCCCAACCGGATCAGCCAGAGCCGGACGTTTTCGAACATGGGGCTTGCGACCTTTATCGGAGCAGGTGCCGGCCTTTATCTGTGGGGCAAAGTGAGGCACAACGAGCACATGCGTGAAACTGGCCTGCTCAGCGGTGAGGCAGTGATTGACAGCTATCTTGCGGACTTGGCCATCAAGAGCGCGACGGGCCGGGAACGGCCCTACGTTGACAATGCCCAGGGACGCTTCCTCCAAGGTGGCAACTCCATGCCCTCCGGACACGCGACGGCTGCATGGTCCGCAGCGGGCATCATTGCGCATGAGTATCCGGGCCCGCTGACCAAACTGTTCGCTTACGGGCTGGCGTCTGCTATCAGCGTCTCCCGCGTGACAGGTCAGGAACATTTTCCGTCAGATGTTCTGATCGGCAGCGTATTGGGTTACCTTGTGGCTCAGCATGTTTACCATGCGCACCATAATCCCGAAGTCTGGGGCGCCAGTTGGCGGATGCCCGGCCGCGGACCCGAAGCGGATAACGATAACCGGTCGGAGCCGAAAAAAATGGGATCTCCCGACGTCCCTCTGGATAGCTGGGTGTATCCGGCATTCGAGCGGTTGGCGGCCCTGGGGTATGTGCCGACAGCCTTGCTCGGCATGCGGCCCTGGACGCGTCTTGAGTGTGCCCGTCTGGTAGAAGAAGCGACCGAGCACCAGAGCGCGCAGCAAAAAGATACGTCGGCAGCGGACCGCCTGATCAGGAGCCTTGAACAGGAATTCGCCAATGACCTTCGACTCCTGGGCGGCGCCCGTAACCGGAGCCTTGAACTTGAGTCCGTCTATACGCGCATCACCGGAATTTCCGGCCAGCCCCTGACCGATGGTTATCACTTTGGCCAAACCATTATTAATGACTACGGCCGGCCTTATGGCGAGGGATTTAACAACGTGACGGGAATTTCGGGGTGGGTTTCTTCTGGACCGTTCACGGCCTATCTGCGTGGTGAATACCAGCACGCCCCGGCGAGCTCGGAGCTTCCGCTTGCAGCCCGCCAGTTTATCAGCAACGTCGGCGATGGCTTGCCGCTCCCACCGCCCATTCTTTCGCCTTCAGCGGACCGCTTTCGTGCAATCGATGCTTACGTGGCAATGAATCTTGAAAACTGGCAGATCTCGTTTGGCAAGCAAAGCCTCTGGTGGGGGCCGGACGAAGGCGGGCCGATGATGTTCAGCAACAACGCCGCGCCGGTCACCATGCTCAGGATCAGCAGGGTGAGCCCCATCAAGTTGCCCAGTATTTTCGGACTGATGGGTCCCATCCGAACGGAATTTTTTGTCGGTCGGCTCAGCGGCCAAAAATTTGTTTATGGCGCTCCGACCGGGTTGATTGGCAACTGGAACCAGGCGCTCTCCGACCAGCCGATGATTCATGGGGAAAAGATCAGTTTCAAGCCGACGCCTAACCTGGAGTTCGGATTTTCGTTTACCACGCTGTTTGCGGGCCAGGGTGTGCCGCTTACGATGAAGACGTTCCTTCGTGCTATGTTTTCTACCTCGAACGGCACGCCGGGATGCTTTGAGTACAGCAATGTCTGCCCCCGCCTCGACCCGGGTGATCGCCGTTCGGGATTTGACATGACCTACCGCCTGCCCCTTTTGCGGAACTGGGCAACCTTCTATACCGATTCGTTCAGCGACGATGAGATTTCTCCGGTGGCGTATTTCGACCGGTCGGCCAACAGCTCCGGACTGTATTTCTCCCATCTTCCAAAACTGCCGAAATTCGATTTGCGCCTGGAGGGTGTGTATACGGATAACCCGATTGGTACCCACAGTAACAATCTCTGCTGTGGGTTTTACTACTTCAATGACCGCTATCGAGATGGTTATACGAATGACGGCAATCTCATGGGAAGCTGGATTGGCCGAGATGGGCAGGGCGAACAGGCATGGCTGACTTACTGGCAGAACCCGCGCAGCTACGTCAGGTTGCACTACCGGCACCAGCAGGTGAGCCAGCAGTTCGTCCCGAATGGAGGGAAGCTGACCGACGGCGGCGTGGAAGCCAGTTTCTGGCTGGGAAATGAATTGAGCGTTTCCGCCAATCTTCAATACGAGAAGTGGAACTTCCCGGTCCTGCGCCCCGGGCCTACATCGGATTTCACCTCTTCGGTGCAGGTGACTTACTGGCCACAGTGGCGGTGGTATTGAGATGTTAATCCCTTGCATGCAAGGTCACAAAGCTTTGGTTTAAGAACTGAGCCGCTGCAAAATTAGTTGTAAGTAATAGATTGTAAATAGCTTATTGTCGATGTGCCCCACGAAGTGACGGGGCGGAGCTGTATCTTGACGGTCACAGAAACTAGTCTGCTGCAATCGGTGACAGCGTCTGCTTTCGCATCGAACGAACAGGTAAGCCTGCATCGGCTTTCTGAGGAATATGTGCAGCCGCGCTGGTACGCGATTTATACCAAGGCACGTCATGAGAAGCGCGTGGCTGAGCAGTTGATCCAAAAATCGGTTGAGACACTCTTGCCGATGTATGAATCAATCCGGCGGTGGAGAAACGGCCGTCACCGCGTGCAGTTCCCGCTCTTTCCTGGCTACGCATTCGTGCGAATTGCCCTGAAGGATCGTTTGGAAGTGGTGAAAACGCCGGGGGTGGTCCGCTTAGTCAGCTTTGATGGGAAGCCTAAGCCCTTACCCGAGGAAGAGATAGCTGCAGTGCGGCGTGGACTAGCGGCAGGGGTTGGATTGCGGCCACATCCCTACCTGACGATCGGTCGGCATGTCCATGTGGTATCGGGACCTTTGCAAGGAATGCGAGGCATTCTGGTTCGGCGGAAGGGCCAGTTCCGCGTAGTAGTTTCACTCGATTTGATCATGCGATCCATTGTTGCAGACGTGGATATCGCCGATATTCGCCCGGAAGCAACTACCTCCCCGGGGGTGGGGTAAAAGTGATTTCTTTGACGAATTGGTTGATTAAGATGCACCGATTGGGAGTGGCAACAGAAGGGCATAATACTCTGCCTGCGGGGCGAAGTAGATAAAGAAGGATCCAAGAAGTGGAATATCAAAAAGATGAGCAGGGGCTTACGATTACACCAACGATCGAGCAGTCCAGCACTGTCGAGTTGAAAGCCGTTGCCAACTCCACTCTGATCGAGCCGATCGAGGTGGCGTGGTTGTTGTGGGCTAAGCGCCGGTTCCTCATTTGGTTCACTTTTGCAGGCTTGGTGTTGTCGACCGCCATCGCGTTTCTGCTGCCCAAGTCGTACACCTCAACAACGCGACTGATGCCACCCGACTATGGCTCCAGTTCTTCACTTGCGCTTGCACTTCCAGCTCTGAGTGGAGGATCGAGTCCGGGGGCGGGAGGGGGCAGTTCGATCACCGGCTTGGCAAATCGACTGCTGGGGATGAACACGTCTGGTGACCTTTACATCGGCGTCCTGCGCAGCCGCTCGGTGGAAGACGGCGTTATTAAGAAATTTGATTTGATGAAGGTTTACCACGCGCGCTATGCTTTTGCCGCGCGGAAGACGCTCAATGCGCTCACTGCAATCAAGAGCGATCCCAACACCGGAATAATCACGCTTGCGGTTACTGACAGGGATCCGCAACGAGCGGCTACCATGGCACAGGCGTATATCGCCGAATTAAATAAAGTTCTCGCTCGGGTCAACACTTCCTCGGCACATCGCGAGCGCGTATTCTTGCAGCAACGACTGACAAAGGTAAAGGCCCAGATGGATGCGGCTGCGAAGGAGTTTAGCGAATTCTCCAGCAAGAACGCAGCGATCGATATCCCGGCGCAGGCAAAAGCCATGGTTGAAGCCGCTGCAGACCTGCAAGCTCAGCTGATCGCCGCCCAGGCGGAGTTGCGGGGCCTTGAGCAGATCTATACCGACAAGAACGCCCGGGTGCTGGCGCTCAAGGCCCAGGTTGCCGAGTTGCAAGACCAGATTAATAAATTCGGCGGCAAGAACGTCAACCTGTCCACTGGATCAACGCTCAGCAAGAACGAGTTGTATCCCTCAGTTCGCCAGCTTCCTTTACTCGGTGTCAGGTATCTTGACCTGTACCGTCAGAACAAGATCGACGAAGCAGTCTATGAGCTGCTGACGAAGGAGTACGAAATCGCCAAGCTCGAAGAGGCTCGTGATCTTCCAACGGCTGAAGTACTCGATCCCGCCGCTGTCCCGGAAAAGAAATCTTCACCGCACCGGTTGTACATTATGCTGGCTGGAATGCTTTTCACATTCGTGGTCGGATCTGGCTCGATTGTGGGAAAGGCTGTCTGGAAACGCGTCGACCCGCAGCAGCCGTGGAAGATGCTGGGAGAGGAAGTCTTCGGCACTTATAAGAACCACCCCGTCACCGTCCGCATCAGTCGTGCATCCAGCCACTTTCTCAGGAATCGCCACCCGAACGGAGACGATGCCTAAAAGTGGCCAGCCAGAACCGCGCCGGATCGCTGAACCGGTCCTTTTAGCTTTTGTGCTCCGGGGGCCAAGCTTCCATGAGGGAGATGGCAAGGAGAACAAGCGGCATTTGTGATGAACCTGCGGCAAAGAGCTATCAAGGGTGGGGCTTTCCTTCTCGTCCGCCAGACGATCGGGATCGTCATCAGCGTCGTCGGCGTGTTGCTGGTGACGCGGATCATTGGCCCTCGCCAGTATGGCTTATTTGCCGCGGGCACGGGGATTGTGACTTTTCTATATGTCTTTGGAACTTGGGGACTGGATGTCTGCCTGCTTCGGAAAACGGAAGATCCCGAGGAAAAGGAATTTCACCAGGCTTTCACCCTCCTTCTGCTCATCGCCTTGGCGTTATGCATCGGCGTGATTATGCTGCGGCACGTGATTGCAGCATTTCTGAAGATGCCGGAGGAATCATCACTCCTTTTCGTCCTGGCGCTGGTTATTCCGCTCAGCCTGCTGAGCGTCCCGGCCGTGGTAAAGCTCGACCGCGACCTCAATTTTAAACAGGTAGCGTTCAACGAACTCGTCAGCCAGATCGGTTACTACGTAATTGCTGTGCCCTTGGCGTTTCGCGGGGCAGGTGCCTGGGCTCCGGTATCTGGATTTCTCACGCAGCAATCCAGCCTGCTCATCCTTAGTTACTGGACCGCACGATTCAGGCCGGGGTTTCACTGGGAAGGTAAACTGATCAGGCAGATGCTTGGCTACGGCCTAAGCTACTCAAGCTCGATCTGGGTATTTCAGTTGCGGAATCTCGTGAACCCCATCATAGTCGGTCGATTCGCCGGCGCCGAAGCGGTGGGCTACGTGGCGGTGGGTGTTCGGATTGCTGCTCTCCTTTCGTTCGCCAAATCGACAACCTGGCGCCTCGCGATGCCCGCGCTTGCGAAACTCAACCAGGATGCCGCGCGGCTACGCAGCGCTATCACCGAGGGCATGAGGTTTCAGGCGGTCGCCGTCGGCCTTCCATTGGCCTCTTTTGCCCTCCTGGCCCCGTTTCTGATCCCGCTCGGTTTCGGTAAGCATTGGACTTCGGCTGTGCTTGTATTTCCCTTCATTGCGATTAGCTACCTATCAAACGCCATGTTTAACCTTCATTCCTCGGTTCTTTACATGCTGGGAAAGAACATGCAAGTGACTTGGTTTCACGTTGTCCACATCATCCTCTTTGCCGGCAGTTCCGCTTTTCTCGTGCCGCGAGTGGGATTCGTGGGTTACGGGTGGGCAGAGGTTGTCGCGCTCTTGAGTTATCCCGTGATTCATCTCTACTTGGCAAGTGCGGTCGGCAGTCCTTCCTACACCGCCCCTGCCATCTGGTACGCAGCGGGGGTGGGAGTCATCGTGCTGGGCGCTATGGGCGTTCCGGCCCTCTATTTTGGTTTTGTGGTGGTGTTCATGCCGCTGTTCTTCCGAAAGGAAAGATCAACTCTCGCCGGGTACGCCCAGGTCCTGCTTTCGCGGGTGAATGCATGAGCGCTTCGGAGCCTCTGGTCTCGATTTTGATCAACAACTACAACTATGGGCGATTCCTGCGTGAGGCGATCGACAGCGCCCTGAACCAGACTTATCGAAATACGGAAGTGATCGTAGTTGACGACGGCTCGACCGACAATTCGCGCGAAATCATCGCCAGCTACGGAGACCGCATCATCCCTGTTCTGAAGGACAACGGCGGACAAGCGTCGGCGTTCAACGCTGGGTTTCGTGTAAGCAAGGGTGACCTGATCTGCTACCTAGACTCTGACGACAGCTGGCTGTCCACGAAAGTGGAGCGCGTGGTCGAGATTGCTCTTTCACATCCACAGGCTGTTTTCATCTACCACAGGATACAACCAGCCGCTGCTGGCTTGCGCCCGATCCGCAAGGCCCTTCCGACATCGCTTTTGCAGGGCAACGTATCCGCGAGGGTCATGGGGGCAGGTGGTTGGTGGGCCTGTCCCCCAACCAGCGCCCTATGTCTTAGACGCCGTGTCCTGGAGAGAATCGGTCCACTTCCTGAGGGAGAACTTCGGACGAACGCTGACGCTTTCCTTCAATACGTCGTTACCTTCTTAGGGCCCGTTCTGGGGTTCGGAGAGGTTCTGACCCTTTATCGGCGGCACGGAGCGAACGCCACTGGCGCCGCTGAGTTCGGGGAACAGGCTCCAGGGCGGAGGGCCCTTATTGCACACCTTCAGGGGTATGAGCATCTTGTGAGCGCCGCGAACACCCACCTGGATAAACTTCAAGTGGGGGTCCGGCTCAGAATGGAGGACCACTGGAGCTACCAGTTCCTCAAGTACAGGACCGGGCTGCCCGGCCACTATTCATGTCTAAGACTTGCTTTGCTGGCGCTGTGCTTCGCGGGCTTGCCCTCGGTGACAGACCGGGCAAAGGCAGCAGCGAGAGCCATCCTGCAACGACCCCTACCGGAGGGCAGCTGAGGCAAGGGATATGGTGAGAACTCTGGGGAATCCGATGTCCCCGACGAGTGCCGAGAAGCTGTTCGTCGCCCTCACTCTCTTTGCCTCAACAGGCGCATTCACGAACCTGAGGGTGACGGGCCCGATTGAGGCCCAATACACGGGTATGCTAGCAGCGCAGATCTTTTGGTTGCTGATTTACATCGTGGCGATAGCACTGTTCTTCCGTAGGTGTGACCACCCGATCCGTGCGATCTTGGGCGTCGCACCACTAGTAGCTGTGGTGGCGTTTGCGTTAGCGTCGGCCTCATGGTCTCTGGACCCGGCACTGACGTTGCGTCGCTCGGTGGCTCTGGGGCTGACGATCGTCTTCGGAGTCTATTTCGCAACCTGTTTCGAGTTGAGAGAGCAACTTCGCCTGCTGGCCTGGGTCTGTGGGATCTGCGCCCTTTTCAGCTTTTTTTTTCAACTCTTGGGGCTGAACCCAAGCGAGGGACAACCGGGCTGGTACGGCATCTTTTATGTAAAGAACGAGTTGGGCCGGAACATGGCGATAGGAGCCCTAGTCTTTCTGTTCTGGGGGAGGGTCGAGCCTCAGCGTCGAGGGTTGGCGAGGGCGGGTTTCCTAGCTTCGGTCGCTCTCATTGCACTTTCGCGCTCCATGACGGCTATAATCGCGTTCGCGCTCGTGCTGGCCCTGCTGCCATACCTGCAGTGGACGCTTCGAAGGAGTGTGCGCTTAGCCCTAGCCGGCACTGCTTTCCTTTTGGCAGCGGGAGGTGCAACCCTGCTGTACGTAGTGGCACACATGGCGGAGGTAACGGGGTTTGTGGGGAAGAGCGCGACGCTCACGGGACGAGTTCCGCTATGGATCTTTTCCTTCGTGGCGGCCCTCCGCCGACCCTGGCTGGGTTACGGATTCAATGCATTCTGGCTTCCAGACGCCACGTACGCGGAGAGGATATGGCATGCGATGGGCTCGGTGCTCCCACATGCGCACAACGGATTTCTGGAGCTCTGGCTGGAGCTGGGACTTGTTGGTTTGGGGCTATTCATGCTCGTGCTTGTCTACTACATTGCGAAGGGGCTACAAAATATGCGACGGGACCCTGGAGCCGCTGCGGCATGGCCTGTTGCCTTCTTGGTCTTCCTGCTTCTTGAGAATCTCGCCGAGACCGCATTCCTCACCACCAACTACGTCTGCGTCATGTTGTACGCAGCCGCTGCTGTTTCCATATCCGCCGCTCAGAGTGAGGCCTACGCGAGAGATGGGGCCGCTGGAACCAAGGAGCGTCATGCCTGACTCAAAAGTGAATGAGAAACCGGTAGTGCTGATCTATGCGGAGCCATTGCTGACTCCGTCAGCAACATTTGTGCGGTCACAGGGAATGGCTTTGAGGGCTTTCACACCGATTTTCGTGGGGACGCGCCGGCTGACTAACGGCTTGACGCTCCCCAACGGCCGGGTCCTCGCTATGCACAAGTGCACTAACCGCCCAGGCCCGCTGGGTACCCTGAGGGAAGTCCCGTTTAAGGTATTCGGCTATGACCCCGTATTTTTCCGGAGCGCCAAGCGCTTTAAACCCGTCCTGCTTCATGCCCACTTCGGACCTGCGGCGCTGACCGCTCTTCCGATGGCCCGCTGGTTGAAAGTGCCGCTGGTCGCGACATTCCACGGCTACGACGCTTCGGTGAGCGACGAACACGCAAAGCGATCACCATCCTACACGTATCGTAATTACATCAGACGGCGCATGGAACTTGAACGTGGTGCCAGCCTGTTGATCGCCGTTTCTGACTTCATTCGCGACGAAATGACACGGCAGGGTTTTTTGGCAAGCAAGATTGTGGTGCACTACATCGGCGTGGACACCGATCTCTTCCGTCCTGACCCCCGCGTTGAGAGGAAACGTATTGTGCTTTTTGTGGGACGGCTGGCGGAGAAGAAAGGCTGTGAGTACGTAATTCGCGCTATGTCGGAGGTGCAGCCCGGATTCTCCGACGTCGAGTTGATCATCGTAGGTGACGGTCCACTGAGGACCGAGTTGGAACGGCTCGCTGGTCAGACCTCGGTACGATGCCGATTCTTGGGGTATCAGCCCCCGGAAGTGATCAGGCAATGGATGAATCGCGCACGAGTATTTGCCGCACCCAGTGTGCGCGCGCATACTGGCGACGCGGAGGGATATCCGATCGCCTTCGCTGAGGCTCAGGCCATGGGGCTCCCTGTGGTCAGTTCTGCCTCTGGCGGCATTCTTGAGGCGGTTTGCGACGGAGAGACGGGGTTCCTTGTACCAGAGCGCGACACCGAGAGACTCGCCCACCGCTTGCAACTGCTCCTGAGGGACGAGGCGCTTTGCGCCAGGATGGGCGAAGCCGCTAGAAGGCGGGTATGTGCACAATTCAACCTCAGAAGGCAGACCGCAAAACTCGAGGAACTTTACTCCCAAGTTTTAGAAAGATACGCGGCACAGCCACCCCAAAAGTAGCGGCTCTGGAGGCGGAAGGCGTGAGGAGCGGGCCTGTGAGCTGGACACCACAGGGAGATTGCAAGCTGCTGTACGAATTCTTGCCGAGCGACACCTCTCGGCAGACGCACAGCCTCCGGGAGGCTGTTCACGCTCTCGGCGAGATAGCCGATAGCAAGCGTGGGGTTACCGTGGTTGACCTGGGCTGCGGCGCGGGCACGAGCTATGACGCGCTATCTGGGCGGAACGGGAAGATCGTGTGGTTCGGCGTGGATATCGCAGACTCGCATGAGGTTCTCAACCGCCAGCAGAGAGATTTGCCATTTTGCGCTTACGATGGTGTGCGCATCCCCTTCGCGGATAGCTCAGCAGACATCGTTTACTCGCGCCAGGTTTTTGAGCACGTAAGGCGTCCGAGGCCAGTGATTGCTGAGGTGCTCAGAGTGCTTCGTCCGGGGGGGTGGTTCGTTGGTTCCACGTCCCACCTGGAACCACTCCACTCGCGAAGCTACTGGAACTACACTCCGTACGGGTTCTGCGTTCTACTCCAGGATGCTGGTTTCCGATCCATCCGAGTACGGCCTGGGATTGATGCAATGACGCTGATCAGTCGGCGCGGACTGAGTTATCTGGGGCTCAGCCGGTTCTTCCAACCGTTTTTCAAAATGGAGTCGCCTCTGAATGTTCTACTG
Source organism: Acidobacteriota bacterium (assembly GCA_021787735.1). Classification (GTDB taxonomy): domain Bacteria; phylum Acidobacteriota; class Terriglobia; order UBA7540; family UBA7540; genus SCRD01. Next base: position 34,626 of record JAJYLL010000019.1, read on the forward strand.
GAGGCCGGTATGCGGGTGGCCAGGGTTCCAGTCAAGAGAAGGAACTTCTTGAAATTGGTTTTCTCGGGGCAGTTTTGCTTCTCCGCTCAAAAAACAGCGTGAAGAGTCATGATTCGTGTATTGTTCACTCAAACGCAGATGAAACAGTATCGGCTGCCGTTTTTTACGAAGCTGCACGCGACGCTGCTGCAGGACGGGATTGAAGTGAAAGTCGCTTATAGCGATCCTGCGGGAGTAGATAAGCTGAAACAGGACAATGTGGAATTGCCGCCGGAAATCGGAATCAAGGTGCCGAGCTACTGTATTCTCGGTGGCAGGCTTTTTTATCAGGCGCTGCTCCGGCACGCGCTGGTGGCCGACCTGGTGATTGCTGAGCAGGCGATTAAGAACATTCACAGCTACTTCTTGATTCTTTCCCGAATGAGAGGGCGCGGGCGTCTGGCTTTTTGGGGCCTTGGGAAAAACAATGATCCTGGCCATTCGAGGCTTTCTGAAAAGCTTCGTCCTTGCATCGCGCGGCGAGCTGACTGGTGGTTCACGTATACGAAAGGCACGGCCGATTGGTTGGCTGCAAACGGAGTGGCACGCGACAAGATCACTGTCATGCAGAACTCCACGGACACTCGGGGCTTTGCCGCGAAGATCGCGGCCATTCCGGAAGAGCAAGTAAACCAAGCTCGCAAACAACTGGGCATCGCGCCCGGTAGCCGAGTAGGGATTTATTGTGGCATCCTGGTTCCCGATAAGGCCATCGCGCTTCTGCTTGAAGCGGCACGCCTTGTGCGGGAGCGCGTCCCGAACTTTCACCTACTGGTTTTGGGCGGAGGTTCCGAAAGTGCAAGGGTCCAGCAGGCAGCCCTTGAGGCGCCTTGGATCCATTGCCTGGGTCCAAAGTTTGGCGAGGACAAAGCTTTATTCTTCAAGATGAGCGATTGTTTCCTTTTGCCTGGGCGTGTAGGGTTGGCGATTCTCGACTCATTCGCCGCGGGACTCCCTCTGTTCACGACAAAGATATCGTTCCACGGCCCCGAAGTGGAGTATCTCGAAGAAGGCGTGAATGGAAGGATGACGGAGAACGACGTCGAGGCGTATGCCGAGTCTGTTACTGAAGTGATTTCCAATCCGGAGATTCTGGAAAATCTGAAAGCTGGTGCCCGGAAGTCGGCCGAGTACTATTCCATCGAAGCGATGGTGGAAAGGTTCCGGCTCGGCATCCTACGCTGTTTGAGAGTGACCGGACTGGTTGCTGGCGCTATCAATGGTGCCCCGGCCTTTCCCGGGGACGAAAGGGGATCATCAATCAAATGAGAACCGTCAAACGATTCACACTTCTTCTGGAATTCCTTGTGATCAGCGTGTTCATTCAAGCCGGCGTGGCGGCACAAACGTACCGTCTCCGTCCGCCAGCATCAACGATCCCGGCAACGCACTTCGGACTGATCATTCACCACTTGGTGCAGGGGGCGACTCCCCTAACGCCGTGGCCCTCGATTCCCTTTGGAACTTGGAGGCTTTGGGACGCCTACGTAGTCTGGGCGAATCTCGAGCCGCAAAAAGGAAAATGGGACTTCGGTACCCTCGATAAATATGTGTCCATGGCCCAGCAGCATGATGTGCAGATCCTGATGCCAATAGGCTTCCCTCCCTCTTGGGCATCGGAAAGGCCGAAAGAGGCGCCAGCTTTCCGTCCCGGCTCGGCTGCTCCTCCGAGAAACATGAGCGATTGGGAAAATTATGTTCGTACGCTCGCAACGCGCTACAAAGGGCGGATCCATTACTGGGAATTGTGGAATGAACCGAATCTCAAGCCGTTTTATACGGGGACTGTTCCACACATGGTTGAACTGGCAAAGGCTGCCTACACAATCCTCAAGCAGGTGGATCCTTCGAATAAGCTTGTCTCTCCTCCTGCAACGGGGCCCGATACAGGTCCTTCATGGCTGGCCAGCTATTTGAAGGCCGGAGGCGGTAGGTACGCAGACATCGTCGGCTTTCACTTTTATGAGATGCAGGCACCGGAAGAGATGGTCCCGTTGATTGAGAAGGTGAAGATGGTAATGGAGGAGGGTGGTGTAGGAGATATGCCGGCTTGGGGAACGGAAATTGGCTGGTACATCCAAAACAAGGCTGGAAATGTTAAGCTGTCAAACACCTCCTGGCGTGTTTTGTCTTCGGCCCAAGCCCAGGCCTATGTCGCTCGTTCATATATCCTGACCTGGGCCGCCGGGGTTCGGCGCCTCTACTGGTATGATTGGGACAGCAGCACCGAGGGGCTAGCCGAGCCCGGTGGGGAGCGTAAGCAGGCGGCATATGCGTACTACATTACCGAGAAGTGGCTGATTGGAGCACGAATGATGTCCTGCGATTCTGATCCTTCGGGGACATGGGTTGTCCATATTACGAGGGCCGGCGGGTATAACGGGTATATCGTCTGGAATGTGGGTGGACCAAAAAATTTCTCGATTCCACAGTCGTGGGATGTTCAAGACGTTTGGCACATTTACGACAGGACAGACACCCTGCCAAGGGCAGGTAGCTTCGTAGTCGGTATTGAACCTGTTCTTCTAGAAAATAAGCTTCCTTAGGCCTTGCATACGGTGAACTCCGCAACCTTGTCCCAACTCCACCGGGAACAGCTTACAGCCGAGTACAGACTCAAAGCGCAGAGATGCCCAGGATCTTGCGTCAGGGGCCCTGCGATAGTCGTAGGACCCAGCCCGCCGCCGCACAACGGAATGACACTTGCGATCGAACTTACGTTAGCGGCCCTGAATGACGACCTCTCGGTCGTGCATCTTGACACAGCGGACCGGCGGGGCCTTTCCAACATTGGACGATTCGAGTTTGGGAACCTCTTGCTGGCCGCAAAACATGGCCTAACGTTTCTTTGGCTTCTGCTCACGAAGCGGCCTCGCATCGTTTATGTGCCTGTTTCCCAAGCTTGGCTGCCTTTTCTGCGAGACTGCCTCTTTCTGGTTCCCGCAAGGCTGTTCCGGCGACGCGTGGTCATCCACCTTCATGGCGGATCTTTCGGAAGGTTTTACAGGCAATCGTCGCCACTGATGCGTTGGATCATTCGCTTCGCCCTGGGGAAAGCTCGCTGCGCAATCGTTCTGGGCAAAAACGTTGTAGACGCTTTCGACGGCGTATTGCCGCGTGAGATGATCAGGATTGTTCCAAATGGCATTCCTGACGCCTTTGCGGACAGAGCGCCAGAGCGATCGAAGGGTGCGGAGATGCAAGCGCCCGTTTTGCTTTATCTCAGTACCCTTGTGGCTGAGAAAGGCTTTCTCGACCTGCTCATGGCCTTGCCGAAAGTGCGGAAGCGAGCAGGTAATGTGCGGACCGTAGTTGCGGGTGAGTGGTGCTCCGAGCGGGACCGGGAGACCGCCCTTCAGTTAATCGAAAGAGCTGGACTTGAGAATGTGGTTGAGTTTACGGGACCCGTTGGACCTGAGAGGAAACGCGAACTTCTAGCGAACGCTGATGCTCTGGTGCTGCCAACGTACAACGAAGGCCATCCTTACGTAATTCTCGAGGCCATGTCGGCGGGTCTGCCGATTATCTCGACAAACGTTGCCTGCATACCGGAAACAGTTCGAGATGGTGTCGAAGGGTTTCTCATTGACTCCGGTGACATCGATGCCTTGGCCGACCGAATTGGCCAACTTCTAACTAATGGCTCCTTACGGAAAGAAATGGGGAAAAACAGCCGTCGTAGATTTCTCGAACAATACACATATGAAAAGTTCGCGGAGCGAATGGAGTCAGTTTTCGAAGAGGTCATCGTCGGCACTCGATAGCACGCGTAATGCCTACGGGAATCACGTAACCTACGTCTTACAGTAGCGAAGAGATAATCCTCAATGGACTTAAATGACGATAAAGCCATCAGCTGATAATTACGTGGAAAGGTGCCTAAGAGGAGAGGAGTTGTACGGCAACAATTTCTCCCCGGAGGAGATCAAAGAGTGGTTCCGCGACGAACGAGAGGCATATTACGGCCTTGCCGTACGGAAAAAGAATAACTATACGTACAGTTATCATGCCCTGAATTGGCTGCATGGTTTCTCGTTCCTGAAAGGGAAATCCTTTAACTGTGTTTTGGGTGTCGGTAGCGCCTTTGGTGACGAGCTACAGCCGATTGCCCAACGTTGCAAATCCATAACAATATTGGAACCCTCTGAGAATTTCTTAGTTAACAAAATTGGTGAGGTCCCCGTTAAATATGTGAAGCCGAGTCCTGACGGCTCCTTGCCGTTCCCGGATGATGCCTTTGACCTGATCACATGTCTATCTGTCCTTCACCACATTCCAAATGTGGGCGAAGTGTGCCGAGAAATTTACCGCTGTCTCGCTCCGAGGGGATATGCCCTCGTTCGTGAGCCTATAGTTTCAATGGGGGACTGGCGTCAGCCTCGTCGAGGGCTGACAACACGAGAGCGCGGAATTCCGTTGCATATTCTACGGAACATTCTCAAGAACCTGGGTTTCAAGATAGTTCGCGAAAGGATGTGTATTTACCCGTTGATTCCTCGCCTTCGTTACGTCTTGAAGACTCCTCCCTATAACTCTCGTATTTGCGCTGCTGCAGACTGGATGTTGAGCCTGCTGCCCTTCCGATCATCATGCTACCATCCGAAATACCTATATCAAAAACTGAGGCCCCAGGCGGTCTTTTTCGTCCTCAGCAAGCCGGGCCCGTAGAACTGAGTGCGAACGACCTGAGGCACATCTATATGAAAGCCACTCTCGTTGACAGTAAAACCGGCGAAATTGCCGTACATGAAATTCCGATGCCTGAGCTGCAGCCCGGCGGCATTCTGGTTGAGACCCGTTTCTCAGTGGTCAGCTCAGGCACGGAGCGGGCGAAGATCGAGACGGGCGAGAAATCCCTGCTGGGGAAGGCGCGAGCGCGACCCGACCTGGTGCGCCAAGTGGTTGACTACGCGCGGGCAAACGGAGTGCGTGCTGCCTACGAGAAGGTGAAAACGCGGCTCGATACGCTGGCGCCGCTCGGCTATAGCTCGTCGGGCGTGGTCCTGGAAGTGGGAGAAGGCGTGACGGAATTCCGGCCTGGCGAGCGGGTGGCGTGCGCGGGCGCTGGTTATGCGAATCACTGCGAGGTGAATTTTATTCCCCGAAACCTGGCGGTGCACGTTCCGGAAACGGTGCCGCTCGAGCATGCGGCGATCACGACGATCGGAGCCATCGCTCTCCAAGGACTGCGGCAGGCGGAGATCCGCCTGGGCGAAACGGTGGTCATCATCGGCGCGGGTCTGGTCGGAGTGCTGGCGGTGCAATTGGCAAAGGCCGCCGGCTGCCGGGTGGTCGCGATCGACCTTGACCGCACACGGGTTGAGGGTGCAATCAAACTTGGAGCAGACGCCGGCTTTGTTTCAACCGAACCGCGGGTGGAAGAGTTAGTCCATGCCTTCTCGCGCTATGGCGCTGACGCCGCGGTGATCACCGCCGCCACACGCTCCTCGGAGCCACTGGAGCTGGCGGCAAAGCTATTGCGCGACCGAGGCCGGATCGTTGTCGTCGGAGACGTAGGTTTGGGCGTCGCGCGTGCTCCTCTTTACAACAAGGAGCTTTCAATGGCCCTGTCTCGATCGTACGGGCCGGGACGCTACGACCCTGTTTACGAGGAACGTGGAGTGGATTATCCGATCGGCTACGTTCGCTGGACGGAGCAGAGAAATATGGAAGCATTCCTCGATGCTCTGGCCAGCGGCGCAATCAACGTGGCCCCTCTGCTCGAACGCCAGCGGCCGATTGAGGAAGCGCCACAGGCTTACAACGAGATCCGGCAGAGCGGCGTTTACACCGTTTTGATCCGCTACCCAGAACAGAACTTCAGCCGGCGGCGAGTTGAAACATCAGCGGCTGCGCCCAAGCACGCCCGTGCGGCTTGTGAATCGGTGCGCGCCGGGTGCATTGGCGCAGGCAGTTTTGCGCTCGGGACTATCTTCCCCCATCTGCGGAAGATTCCGGGAGTCGTGATGGAATCGGTGGCAACGGCCAGTGGGATAGCCGCGGAATCGGCACGGGCTTCGGTTGGTTTCCGACACGCTTCGAACCCTGCGGACCTTCTGGTAGATCCCTCGATCAACGCGGTTTTTGTCCTCACGCGGCACGACAGCCATGCGAGTTATGTGCTTGGGGCGCTGAAGCGGGGAAAGGCGGCCTTTATCGAAAAGCCTCTCTGCGTCCGGCGGGAGGAGCTTGCTTCCATTCGTGAAGCATATGCGGAACAGATCGCGCAGGAGGCGGCCCCATTCCTGATGGTGGGATTCAATCGCCGGTTTGCGCCCTACACCGAAAAGATCAGGGAATTCTTCTCTGCCCGTCGAGAGCCGATGGCAATTCGGATTCGGGTCAACGCCGGGTACGTTCCACGGGAGCACTGGGCGCAACAGTCCACCGGCGGAAGGATTGTCGGCGAAGTTTGCCATTTTGTCGACTGGGCACGCGCAGTGGCGGCGTGCCCGATCCGTTCGGTTTCGGCAGCCGCGTTGCCGGATGCAAACCGTTACCACCGCGACAATCTTGTTGCTACGATTGGGTTCGATGATGGATCGATTGCCAGCCTGCTTTATCTGGCTAACGGCGATAAGGCGGTTCCCAAGGAGTCTTTCGAAGTTTTTTGTGAAGGAGCCGTGGCCAGGCTAGACGATTTCCGCGCGCTTGAACTGGTTCGAAAAGGCAAGAAACAGACCTTCAAGTCCGTGCAGGACAAGGGGCATCGGAAAGAGCTGGAGCGAATGGTCGAGGCCGTCCTTCGCGGGCAGCCTTCACCGATTTCGTTTGAGGAAATTTGCGAAGTCACCGAGGCCACCTTTAAGATTGAGGACTCGCTGGGAAGGTCGTTCGCTTACCAGGCGCCGGAAACATCCGCCGAGGGAATCGAAGTTGGCTCGGAGGTTGGTTCTCGGTTGCCGGAAGACTAGCGGGATTCTTGGCGTATGAGGCAAGTGCAGATGAAAAATCAACCCATCCGGGTGATCCATGTTGTAGGCGCACGGCCCAACTATATGAAGGTTGCACCTTTAATGCGCGAAATGGGTAGGAACCCGGACAAGTGGCAGCAAACGTTGGTTCATACGGGTCAGCATTACGATTATCGAATGTCCCAGGTCTTCTTTGAAGATTTGGGAATGCCTCAGCCAGACGTTTACCTGGGGGTCGGTTCGGGATCGCACGCCGAGCAATACTCGCGCGTTCTGCAGTCTTTCGAGCCTGTGTTGAAAGACCGGCAGCCTGCCTGGTTGATCGTTGTGGGGGATGTCAATTCCACCTTGGCCTGCGCTCTTGCGGCGGCGCAGATGCATATTCGGGTGGCCCATGTGGAGGCGGGTCTTCGTTCCTTTGACCGGACAATGCCGGAAGAGATCAACCGTGTTCTGACTGACCATGTTTCTGAGCTGCTTTTCACCACCGAACCCAGCGGCAATCGAAATCTTGTCAACGAAGGTATCCCGGAAGAGAAGGTCCGCTTTGTCGGCAACACGATGATTGACACGCTCTCGACACTGCTGCCCAGAGCTGAGGGCAAGCGAACACTGGCAGATTTGCTCCACTCTGTGACAAATGGAAATAATGATGACGACGAGGCCGGACAGCACAAGCCCTACACGCTTGTCACTCTGCATCGGCCGCAAAATGTCGATGACCCGTCGGCCCTCAGCGAAATTCTGGGAGCATTAGAGAGAGTTGCAGAAGACGTTCCGGTACTATTTCCTGTCCATCCACGAACCCGGAAGAGGATTGAAGAGAACCACCTGGCTGTTCGTCCCGAGCGTGTGCGGTTGTTGGAACCGCTCGGCTATATGGACTTCCTCACTCTCATGCGTCATGCCGGACTGGTGATTACTGACTCGGGCGGCATCCAGGAAGAAACCACTTACCTGGGGGTCCCCTGCCTCACGGTCCGGCCGAACACCGAGCGTCCCATCACAATCGAATTGGGTACGAACCGATTGGTGCAGAGGGAAAGTTCGGCGATTGTCCATGCGGCCCATGAAGCGTTGTCCACCGGCAGCCTGAAACAACTCACGCCGCCTCCGCTTTGGGACGGAAAAGCAGCGGAGCGGATTGTTATGCATCTGGGACAAGCCTCGGCACATCTTTCTGACCCGTGCTGACAGAGCTATCAAACGAAATCATGATGGAATCCACCAGGGAGTCGCGGGTCGGCATCTTCCGTGGAAGTCCTGACTACAGAAGCGCGGAAGAGAGCATCCGCGGAGCGTTGGCAGCCTCGGGATTAGATGGAGTCCGCCCCCTGGAGGGTCTCGTCAAACCTGGCGACTGCGTGGTGTTAAAGCCAAACCTGATTCGCGAAGGACATGCAATTCGCGCAGATGAATGGGAGCAGGTGATCACGCACGGCAGCGTGATCCGGATGATGGCGGAACTGGCGGCTGAAGCCCTTCAGGGGCAGGGAAGGATTGTGATTGCCGACGGCCCACAAACAGATTCCGACTTTGAGGAGATTTGTGCGAGAACGTGTCTGCAGGAGACCAAGAAGTCGATCGAGCACCTCGGAGTTCGCTGTGACGTCATCGATTTGAGGCGTGATCGCTGGTTCCAGAAAGGCGACGTCATTTACAAGCGAGTCTCGCTTCCTGGTGATCCCGCTGGATACACCACTGTGGACCTCGGGGACGCCAGCGAATTCTCCTCCTACACCTTGAGCGGCCGGTTTTACGGCGCTGACTACGATAGTGCGGAGACGGCGCGCTACCACGACGGAACTCATCACACTTACGTACTCTGCCGTACCATCCTGGACGCGGACGTCCTGATTAATCTCCCGAAGCTCAAGACCCACAAAAAGACCGGTGTAACCATCAGCTTGAAAAACATGGTGGGTATCAACGGATATCGAAACTGCCTGCCGCACTTCACGCTTGGCACTACCGACGAAGGCGGAGACGAATTCCCCTTCGAGGACCTGAGCTCCAAAGTTCAGAGCCGCGCCATCGTGCGATTCAAACAGGCCCTTGTGGCATCAGGCAAGGAGGGGGGGGCTGTAGCACGATTTGTCAAGCGAGTTGGAAGGATGGTTTTTGGAGATACGAATGACGTTGTCCGGTCCGGGAATTGGTACGGCAATGACACCATCTGGAGAATGGTGATTGATCTCAACAAAGCACTTTTCTATTTCAACGGGCGCGGCGAGAGACGCCAGAAGCCGCTACGCTATATGACGGTTGTTGACGGGATTCTTGCCGGCGAGGGGAACGGTCCGATGGCGCCCGAGGTAGTCCCCGCCGGCTTGATTATTGCAGGCTTCAACCCCGTCGCCGTCGATTCTGCCTGTGCGTTGCTGATGGGGTTTGATGACACGAAGATTCCGCTGCTCTCGGGCGGCTGGAGCGCCGAAAAATATCCGCTCATAAGCTTTCCGCGTGAGGCTGTATGTTGTACTTCAAACGTCGAAGAGTGGAACGGGGGCCTTGAAGATTTGAACAAAGCTGCTCACCTGGCGATGAAACCGCACTTTGGATGGTGCGGACATATTGAACGTACTCCTGAATCGGTACCTGCCGAAGTTTAAGCCGGAGTCAATCCCGCGTGATTTACGATCACCCACTCATCGGATGGATTTACCGCAGCTGCCCACTTCCGCTGCAGAACGCCATGGTTTCAGGGTACGGCCTCCTCCAGCGCAAAGAGCGGCACAGCCCTGAGTTCCGGCGGATACTTGCTGAACTTAAAAGGACGGAGAGATCGAGCCTTGCCGCGCTTGAAGAACTCCAGGCCGAGTGTTTGCGGAAGTTGATCCGTCATGCCTATGAGAATGTCCCTTATTACCGCCGCGTGTTTGAGGAACGACATTTGACTCCCCCGGACATTCAAACGCCCGCCGACCTTTATAAATTGCCCGTTCTCACGAAGCAGGCCGTGCGAAAGCATGCGGATGACCTTCGTGCCCGCAACGTTTCGCGGCATCAGTACTGGATCGGTCGCACGGGTGGTTCAACAGGGATTCCGCTCAAGCTTTTGCTTGACCGGAGCTGCATTCTGTTTGACCATGCGTTGATCCGGCGACTCTGGTCCTGGGCAGGATACGAGCCTGGCGACAGGGTTGTGATTCTGCGTGGCCTGACCCTGGTGCCGCCCAATGAGCACAGGGGGACGTACTGGCGGTATGATTGGGGAGAGAACAAGATCTACCTTTCGGGTTTCCATCTCTCTTCAGAGGTTATGCCTGTTTATGTACAGAAACTCCGTGAGTGGAAACCGAAATTCATTGCGGGTTACCCTTCGTGCGTGTTTACGCTTGCGAGATTCATGGAACACGCGGGGGAGCAAATTCCTGCCCAGGCCATCTTCACGTCGTCCGAGAAACTCACCGAACTTGAGAGGAGTGTAATCGAACGCCAGTTCCAGTGTAAAGTATGGGACCGCTACGGCACGGGCGAACGCCTTGCTGTCACGCAGCAATGCGAATACGGTGCGTACCACCAGAATGTGGAGTCTGGAATCCTTCAGGTGGACTCTCCGCTCGGGCAGCCTGCAGCGGTGGGGCAGAAGGGGATGTTGATCCAGACCGGCCTCACGAATTTCTCTATGCCGCTAATACGGTATGCCATTGGAGATATCGGAAGCCTGGTTAACGGCAAGTGTCCCTGTGGGCGCGGATTGCCTTTGGCTGGTCCGGTAGAAGGGCGAAAGGACGACGTGATCGTTACGGCCGAGGGACGCCTAATGCCTCGTGCGGGCCTTGACCAGATCTACGAGTTTGTACAGAACATCGAGCGCTGCCAGTTAGTCCAGCGGAGGGTCGGAGAGGTGATCATCCGTGTTCAACCGCGCCCCGGGTTTAACCATGCGGATTCCGAAGAGCTCGTTCGACAGCTTCGAAAGCGTCTGGGGGTAGGAACAACAATCGGGATCGAACCCGTGGAGAGACTTGAATTGACAGCAACGGGAAAGCAGCGCTTTATCGTCTCGGAACTGGATGTCGACAGGATCACAGGCATGGGGTTGGATTTGCAGTCGTGGAAAGAGAAATTCAGCCAGACTTGAAATCACGCCAGGCAGATGAGGTGTTACTGTTGCCTCCGACCGGACTCTCGCGATCGAAGAGCAGTGGTCCGGTTGTGGAAAATCCTGCCCTGGATCGAGTTATCTCTGCTTTGGGCAGGCTGGAGGCTTGGATTGAAGCTGAAGCCTTCAAGGGCTGGGATCCTCACGATGCACTGAACAGCCCCTTCCTTCGATGGGCTGGTAAACAGCGCCTCATTGGGATTGGGCTACTCCAGTTATTGCGTCGCAGCTCTCTGAATATGCGACCGTTGCTGGGGATCCGTAAAGGTTATAATCCCAAGGCCATGGGCCTTTTCCTGGCGGCTTACGCTCAGAAGTATGCCGCTACCGGATGGCAACAGTATCTCGAGAGAACCCGCTACTTCTTCAACTGGTTGGTTGAGCATGCCTCTCCCGGATATGCCGGTCCGTGTTGGGGTTACAATTTCGACTGGCCTAACCGATCCTTCCTCGCACCCGCAGGTACGCCTACTATCGTGAACTCAGCGTTCATAGGGCTGGCCTTTCTATGTTCGGACTCAGTATCCCGAACTCGCCCTGCCAGGTCAGGGGCTGTTCCTCCTGGGGAGTTTCGGGCAGCCCAAGAGGAGGAAGGGTGGGCCGCCACCAGCGGTTTAAGGGTCGCTCGCGAGACCTGCGAATTCATTCTTCACAACCTCCATATCCTGCGCCCTAATGCGGCTGAAATTTGTTTTAGCTACACGCCGCTAGACTGCCGATACGTTCATAATTCAAACTTGCTCGGGGCCTGGCTTTTGGCGGCTGTGTATGCTCGTACTAACGAACAGCATTTGGCGGATGCGGCCTTGGCAGCCGCGCGTTTTACGGCACAACGCCAGCGTTCAGATGGCTCTTGGACTTATGGTATTGCAGGGCGGGACGGATGGGTGGACAACTTCCACACGGGTTATGTTTTGGTGGCCCTAAACCGAATCGCTAACTATCTCAATACAAGCGAATTTGAGTCCGGCCTGCGCGCGGGTTATCAGTTCTGGAAGACCCGCATGTTTGAATCCGGAGTCATCCCGAAGTATTACGCTGATCGCACATATCCGATTGATATTCATAGTGTTTCACAAGCGATATTGACTTTCATTGAATTCTCCGATGTAGATTCCGAGGCTGGCGATCGTGCAGCGCGAGTTGCACTGTGGGCCATTCAGAACATGCAGGACCCAAAAGGATTTTTCCATTATCAGCTTCGCCGATCATTTCGAATTGGAATTCCTTACATGCGCTGGTCGCAAGCCTGGATGCAGCAAGCCCTCCTTGGACTTTGCTCTGGGCAGTGGCTGACTGGTTTCGAGGTGCAGACGCATGCGAATCTGGGTTGATTTGGCGACCCCACCGCAAGTCATTTTTTTTCGGCCTATTTTGGCCTGCCTTAAGCAAAAAGGTCACGAATCTCTCGTTACGGCACAGGATTATGCCCAGACAATTCCACTTGTGGAACGCTACAATCTGTCGGCGGATCGCATCGGCCGCCATGGGGGCTACGGCCTAAGAAGAAAAGCGGTTGCAAGTCTCGACCGGGCCAGGCAACTCATGTTTTGGGCTCGTTCCCACGGTCCCATCGATCTGGCCGTCAGTCATAACTCCTATACACAGGCTCTCGCGGCTCGAATTCTGGGCATTCGTACTGTCAACCTGATGGATTACGAACACCAACCGATGAACCACCTTTCCTTTCGACTGGCGCACCGTGTTATTGTCCCCGAGTGCTTCCCCGAAGAAGTGGTGGGGCGGTGTGGAGCTTCTAAGAAGACGGTCCGCTATCCAGGTTTCAAGGAGCAGGTTTACCTTTCGGATTTTTATCCGGTTGAGTGTCATATCAAAGAACTTGAGGTTCTACCTGGCCGCATTACGATTGCCATGCGGCCTCCCTCCACATGGACGATGTACCACTTAGGGGTAAAGAATCGTCTTTTTGACAATCTTCTTTCCATGCTGGCGGAGCGGGACGACACCTTTATTATTTTGCTGCCGCGGATTCCTGAGCAGGGGGAGGCTGTGCGGCGGCAAGGACTCCCAAATGTCTGGATTCCTCCGAGACCTCTCGATGGTCCAACTCTCGTTTATGTCTCCGACATGGTGATTAGTGGAGGAGGGACAATGAACAGGGAGGCTGCCGTGCTCGGCACTCCTGCTTATACGGTATTTATGGGGAAATCCGCGGCTGTCGATCGCGAGTTGATGAGGTGCGGTCGAATGATAGGAATCTCCAGTGGACGCGATATCGAAAAGATTCATGTTGAAAAAAAGGATCCCTCCAAGGCATTGCGTAACCCGGGTCTTGTTGAGTCTCTGACGAACCTGATTCTGCAGGCATAATGCGGCTGCTCATCGTATTCCGTTTACATCGTTGACGTTCCGAGCGCTCCAACCAAGAAAATTCATGCGACAAGAGTGAAGGGAGAAATGGGTACAATACTTGATCCTGCCCTTAGGGCCATGGACAAGCAACATGGCGCGGCCGCCAAGAAGTTGCAGCGAATGGCGAAACAGGCACTGGACTTTGTCGGAGCAACGTCACTGCTGATTGTTCTTTCGCCGCTCTTTCTTCTGATAGCCTTGTGCATCAAGCTCGATGACGGAGGTCCTGTATTCTTTCGCAGACGTGTTGTTGGACAGGCGGGGGGGCTTGATGCATTTAAGTTTCGAACGATGGTTGTGAACGCTGCGGCTCTCCTTGAGTCCAACCCCGCACTTCAGAAGGAATACAAGCATAACTTCAAGCTTAGGAAAGACCCGCGGGTGACGCGCGTGGGCGCCCTGCTGAGGAAGTACAGCCTGGACGAATTGCCACAACTCCTGAATGTTATGCGGGGACAAATGAGCCTGGTGGGTCCTCGAATGTGCACCGCGGATGAGCTAAGACGTTTTGGGGAATTTGGGAAATTAGTCCTAAGTGTCCGACCCGGAATTACGGGGTACTGGCAGGTGAACGGACGGCAGAACGTATCATTCGAGCAGCATGTGGCCATGGACGTTTACTACGTCGAGAATTGGAGTCTTTGGATGGATCTTGGAATTCTGTTGAAGACCCCATGGAAAGTGATTAGCGGAGAAGGTGCCTACTAACGAAGGCTAAAGGGCCGTCGACGGCCCCTCAGGGCGAGGGCGGCCGGAAACTGGGCCTTGATGAACACAAAATCCAACACGTCCTGCCAGATCGGGAGTAGTCATGCCTAGTTCAAAAAGAGAATTCGGGATTATCAAGAGCCGACGGATAACATTTCTTATTCTTGCGGCGGACATTCTCTGGATTGCGGTCGGGTTTTACCTCTCTTACGAATTACGGTATGGGCTCAGCGTGAACAGGGCTGCGTTGCGCGACTTCTGGTCCCTGTTTGGAGAAACAGCTATTGCCGGCATCCTTGTCTGGAGTTTTCTGGCGCTGGTGATGAAACTGGACGGGTTTCAGGGCGGGTGGACTTTCCGCTCCGTTTTCTCGGACCTGCTCGTCGGAGTAATCGTGATGCTGGCGCTGCTTCTGGCCAACGGTTATCTGACGCGCGTTTACCATTCCCGGTTGGTGTTTGTCTATTTTGGGAGCCTGGCGCTCGCCGGTTTCCTGGCCATCCGGTGCCTGGTTTTGCTGGTGCTCCGTTCCCGGCGTATGCGAGGATCCCTGCGACGGGTGGTGATCCTCGGCAGCGGCCGGGTTGCCCGGGAACTTTCCACAAAGATCAGCCGGCACCCGGAGATGCGCTGGGAGGTTGTCGGCTACATGTGTCCTGACCACGAGAACGGATCGGTGCTGGGGCCGCAAAAAGGCTCGCAGCGGGTTAGGACGCTGGATGTGGCGGGTTTTCTGGCCGCCCGCAAGGTGGATGAAATCATCGTTGCCATAGCCAGTCCTACGCGCCAGACGCTTGACCTTGTAGCCCAGTGCCAGCGGCTTGGCATCGGGGTGATGGTAGTACCCCAGGTGTACGAGCTTTACATTTCGCGTCCCACTCTGGCGGAGCTCGACGGCCTGCCGTTGATCGCTATTGACCAGTACGACCTGCCGGCAGGCGGGCAGGCCATCCGGCGGCTGACCGACCTGGTGCTGGCCCCCCTGATGCTCGCTGCCGTGCTGCCCATAATGCTGGTGACGGCGGGCGCGCTCGCCCTTCGCAAAGGCAAAGCGCTGCGCAGGGAACTCCGCTGTGGAGAGAACGGGAGGACGTTCTGGATGTATCGTCTTAATGTTGATCGTAAACAGGGCTCCCTGCGAGCCTATGAAAAGCTATTTGTGGAACTGAGCCTCACCGAACTGCCGCAATTGTGGAACGTCCTTCGCGGAGACATGGACCTGGTGGGCCCCCGGCCGGAGTCGCCGGAACGTGTTAAGCATTATTCGGACTGGCAGCGCCAGCGTCTGAAGATCAGGCCGGGAATTACGGGCCTGGCGCAGATCCATGGTCTGCGCGACCAGCATTCGGCTGAGCAGAAGACTCGTTATGACCTGCAGTACATCCTGCGCTGGTCGCCTTTCTTGGACTTGTCGCTTATCTTGCAGACAGGATGGACGCTGGTGGCGAGATTGTGGAGGGGAAAAACTACAGGGACAGGGAAGTTGCCGGATGACGCGCGTTTGCCTGCCGAGTCGGAAAGGTCCCTCGATGAGGTTGTGTATGTTGATCACACGTAGCCCTGTCCGTATCAGCTTTGGTGGGGGTGGAACGGATCTGCCTGCGTATTACGAGCAGTTTGGGGGAGCCGTTCTAAGCACCGCCATCAACAAGTATTTCTACACCATCCTCAGGAAAAGGAGTGACGGCAAGATCCAGGTGATCTCCTCAGACCTGAGGACGCTGGAAACTTGGGAAAACATCGCGTCCATGAGTTTTGAGCACAGCGAGCTTGAAATTCCCCTGGCGGTAATGAAGGCAGTGGGACAGAGCGTGGCGGTAGACCTGTTCCTGGCTTCCGAGATTCCTCCCGGCACAGGTTTGGGCTCATCGGCGAGCGTGTGTGTTAATGTGTTGAAGGCCCTGTCGGCCCATCTGAATCTTCCCTTTTCAAAATACGAACTGGCCGAGAAGGCGTTCCACATTGCGCGCAATGTGCTGGGAAACCCGGTGGGAAAGCAGGACGAATACGCCGCGGCTTTTGGCGGGCTCAACTATATCCGCTTTGAAAAGGATGGTACCGTCACTGTGGAACCTCTGCAACTTGATGCCACATTGGTCGGTGAGCTTGAGGAGAACCTGATGCTCTTTTTCACCGGTGCGACTCACCAGTCGCAGACCATTCTTCAGGAGCAGGAAGAGTCGACACGAAAAGACCGCGGTGCCGCGCTTGAGTCCCTGCACGCTATTGCGGCGCTGGCTGCCCGCATGAAAAATACCCTGGAGGACGGCGACCTCCACACATTCGGCACTCTGCTGGACATTGGCTGGCAGGCTAAAAAGCGGATTTCCGGAAAAATTTCCAGCAGCCGGATCGATGACTTGTATCGCATTGCCAGGGAGAACGGTGCGGTGGGCGGCAAGATCACCGGCGCCGGCGGCGGCGGCTTTTTGCTGCTCTATTGCGACCGGTCGGACCAGGAAGCAGTCCGCAACACACTTGCGGCTGCGGGCGCGCGCGAAATGACCTTCAAGTTCGATACCAAGGGCGCGCAGGTGATTGTGAACGACCCCTTCATTGATGGCGACGGAAGCGCCGGCGGAAGCTGGCAGTTCATCCCTTATTCGACGGCAACGCAGACTGCCAACGATTGAGGCCTCTAAGCCCAACTCGCGGTATAGCGAGAACAGGCCGTAGCGGCTTGGTTTGCAGGGCCCTTCCTCCGGAGCCCTTCCGCCCTAGAAGCCTCAGGCGCCGGGAAATCTTTGCGTCTTCGCTCGCGGAAGTGAATCCATCATCAGCCAACGACAACTATGAAAGCTTTTCTGCTTGCGGCTGGACTTGGCACCCGCCTGCGCCCGCTGACGGACTCGACTGCCAAATGCCTTCTTCCTATTCAGGGCGTACCGTTGATTTCAATCTGGCTGGACCTTTGCCATCGGTACGGCATTGATGAAGTGTTGATCAATACCCACCTGCACGGCGAGCGTGTCCGCGCCTGCCTTGGGGCGCGCAGGAACGGTGTGAGGACGATAGTAGTGGATGAGCCGGTACTGCTGGGGAGCGCCGGGACCATTCGGAACAACCGCCAATGGGTTGAGGGCGAAGAATCCTTCTGGGTGCTCTACGCTGATGTTCTGACCAACGCCGACTTGGGGCAGATGATGGAGTTCCACCAGCAGCATCCATGCGTCGCCACGCTGGGTGGATATGAAGTTCCTGACCCACGCCGCTGCGGCATCATGCAAGTGGGCCCTGACGGACGGATCGAGCGCTTCGTCGAAAAGCCCAAATCTCCCATCGGCCGGGTGGCGTTTTCAGGCCTGATGGTTGCGGACGCCGCCCTGCTTGATGAGATCCCGAACCAATCGCACTCCGATATCGGGTTCGATGTGCTGCCGCGGCTGGCGGGGAATATGTTCGCCTGGCCGATTTCTGATTACATCCTCGATATCGGGACGATTGAGAACTACGACTTAGCTCAGAAGAGCTGGCCTGGACTGGGGTGAAACTTCCAATTGAGGAATAATGCATGTTCAAGGGTGCGATTTTTGATATGGATGGCGTGCTGATTGATAGCCATCCCCTGCATAAAAGAGTCTGGGCAAAATTCCTGACCTCGTTGAACAGGCCGCCCACGGAGGAAGATCTTGACTTTGTGCTGGACGGCAGGAAGCGCGAGGAGATCCTGCAGCATTTTCTGGGTGATCTGTCTCCCGAACAGCTCTACGAATACGGGCAGCGAAAAGACGAAATCTATTGGGAGTTCTCAACGGAGTTGCGCACGGTTACGGGCGTGGAGGAATTTTTGGGCGCACTGGCAGCGGCAGGAATCTCTATGTCTGTTGCTACCAGTGCCAGCTCGGGACGCGCGCGGGACACGCTGGCCCATCTTGGAATTCTCCCGCATTTTTCCGCCCTCGTTACGGGAGACGACGTGAACAAAGGTAAGCCCGACCCTGAGATTTTCGTTCGCGCAGCCGGAAGGCTGAAACTGGCTCCGGAAAATCTCCTGGTGGTGGAGGACGCGGTTTCCGGAGTGAAAGCCGCAAAATCCGCGGGAATGAAATGCCTGGGAATCGCGTCCAACGGCAGGGGCGGATTTCTTAGCGAGGCCGGCGCGGACCGCGTGGTTGATGACTATCGCGAGATCAGCCTGCGCGACGTGCAGCAGCTTTTTTGAAACTTTTTAGCCAAGCCAGTGCAGTTGACCTCCTATTCGTCAAATGGTTTGTGCCCATCGGTTCTGGCCGTGTGGTCCTTGGGGGCTTAAACTGCAGAAAACCCTATGACTCCTTAGGCTTCCCTATCGGTTCGAAGCTAGATCTTGCTGTCGGCGAATCCAGTCTCGAAAGTAATCCTCGTAATCAGATTTCCTTCCATTGAGGGTAAGGCAATCCCTACGGTCAAGCTGGGCGCACCCCTTGCCAGCCTTAGCAGCAAGGTTGTGATTCTTGATTGTGATAAGCGGTGTCCGGCTTTCCATCGTGCAGTGGAGGCCAAGGACAGTCCGGGATTCGCCCGCTGCCTGAAAGGGCGGAGCACTCTTTCTAAGGCTATCCTTCCGGCCAATGAAGTTCCGAATCTTCTCATCGTCCCCTGCCGCCCTACCCGGTTTAACGCGCCAGAGGTTCGGTGCTCTTCAACGACGTTGGAGTTGCTGCGGAAGCTGCGTGAAGATTTTGAGTATGTTGGTGGATGAGCCGGACTCATAGCAAGACGCCAGATTCGGACCCGGCTCTCGTCGCCGCTACTGGACCTTGAATGACTCTCGTTGGGTGAACTCGCTTTCAAATAATAAGATCAATGACACCGGTGCGTTTTGTCACTAGAGCCAGAGAGCATTTCAAGTATGGCGTGGGTAGAACCGGAGATATAAGCCGACTTTAGTGGAAGTATACAGCAAGTATTAATATGCAATATCTTGATGGGACTATTGCTCCGCTATGATAATCGAAGCCGCCACAGATTATGGTGGCTCAAGTTAGGTGGACAATGAATAGCGGTATGCGTGGTGATCACAACCTATAAGAGGAGATATGAGGATTATCATCACGGGCGGCGCAGGTTTTCTGGGTAGGCATCTCTGCGAAAGGATGCTCTCGCTTGGTCATGAGGTTTTGTGCGCAGACAACCTACTGACGGGCCGGAATTCGAATATCGAGGAGTGTGAGCAAAACCCGTCCTTTCATTTCGTACGCCAGGACGTAACTGCCCCACTGCGTATCGAGGGACCTATTGATGCCGTTGTGCATATGGCATGCCCGGCCAGCCCTCCTGATTACCTCAAATTCCCTATTCAGACCCTGGAAGTGGGAACTATCGGAACCAGAAATATGCTGACGCTAGCCCTAGCGAAGGAGGCTCGATTCCTGCTGACCAGCACGTCAGAAGTTTATGGCGATCCAAAGATCAGCCCCCAAAGAGAAGATTACTGGGGCTATGTGAATCCCATCGGACCACGAAGTGTTTACGACGAAGCCAAACGGGCTTCCGAGGCGCTGGCCATGGCTTTTCATCGCCGATACGGGGTCGATTCTCGTATAGCAAGGATATTCAACACATATGGTCCGTGGATGCGTGCAAACGACGGGCGCGTCATTTCCAATTTCATTATGCAGGCATTGCAAGGCAAAGAACTGACGATTTACGGGGACGGGAGTCAAACTAGAAGTTTCTGCTATGCCAGTGACCTTGTCGACGGCCTCGTTCGTCTGTTAATGGCGGATTCAGACTCCGGAGAAACATCCAGCCAGAGCAAGGAGTGGGGAATCCATTACCCGGTCAATCTGGGTAATCCCAGAGAGCAGAAAATTGTTGATATTGCCCGAATCGTCAGGGAAATGACTGGAAGTTCAAGCCAAACGAGGTTCCATCCTTTGCCCGCCGATGACCCTAAGATTCGATGTCCGGATATTACCCGCGCCCGCCGGTTGCTTGGGTGGGAACCCAAGGTCCGTTTAGAAGAGGGACTGGCGTCTACAATCAGCTATTTCCGCACATATTATTGCGTTCTTAAAATACGTTGACTTATTTGAGCCATTGACTTAAAGTGCTCGATTATGTCCCGTCGAGCGCCCCAAATCGAACTAACTGCCGAAGAGCGAAAGACTTTGCAAACTATCGTGAATT
>JAJYLL010000122.1 GCA_021787735.1 Acidobacteriota bacterium
AGTCCCGATCCCTGTCGCTTTACGGACTGACCCTTCTGATGGGGCTGCTCTGGGGTGGGAGCATTTTCGTCTACGGTTCGGCGGCGCCCAAGCTCGGGAGACTGGGCCCGGCGATCGGCTGGCCGCTCAGCCTTTCGGTTGGTCTCCTTACTGCGAATATGTGCGGAATCCTTGCCGGTGAATGGCGCTTTTCACGCGCCGTAGAGCGAGTGTTCATGGGAGTCGGCCTGCTGGTACTCATACTCGCCATCATTACTCTTGGGTGGTCGGGTACACTTGCCTGACGACGCATTTCCCGGGGAATGAATCAGTGCGTAAGGTCGCCCTCCTGTCGAACCTCGGAAGAACCTGCTTGCAGAAATCAACGGTAATCCCGGCCTCTCGGCTATCTCTAGGCGAGGTTCTCGGTCTCGGGCGCGAGCACCGGCTCGCTGACGAGTTCAGAATCCTCCCGGCCTTTGCGGCGCTGGCGCCAGTTCAGGAAAGAGCCCATATAGGTGTAAAAGACAGGCGTGAGGTAGAGCGTTACGAACTGCGCGAACAGCAGTCCGCCAACCACGCAAACGCCAAGCGGGCGCCGCGAGTCGGCGTCGGCGCCAATGCCGATGGCGATGGGCAGTGTGCCGATAATGGCGCAGGCGGTGGTCATCATGATCGGGCGGAATCGAATCATGGAACCCTGATAGGCGGACTCGCTGGCCGTGTAATTCCCCTTGCGTTCCATTTCCAGAGCAAAATCGACCATCATAATCGCGTTCTTCTTAACGATGCCAATCAGCATGATGATGCCGACAAAGCCGTAAATGTCCAGGTCCATATGGAACAACGAAAGCGTCAGCAAACCCCCGAAGGCTGCTGCTGGTAACCCGGTGAGAATCGTAATGGGATGAATGTAGCTTTCGTAGAGGATGCCCAACACAATGTAGATCACCAGCACCGTCATGATCAGCAGGATGCCCAGTCCTGTGAGCGAGTCTTTGAAAGCTTGAGCCGTGCCCTGGAACTCGGTGGTGATGGAAATGGGTAGCATCGACTTGGCAAGCCCTTCCACTTCGCTTACTGCCTGGCCTAGGGCAACACCGGGCGCAAGGTCAAAGGAGATCGTAACCGAAGGGAGTTGACCGTTGTGGTTTACGGTGAGGGGGCCAAGGCTGGTTGTGAATTTTGAAACGGCGCTGAGGGGAACAAGCTGTCCGGAGGCCGAGCTGATGTAAAGCTCCGAGAGCATGTTGGGATCGCTCTGGAACTTATCCTGCACCTGAAGCACCACCCAGTATTCGTCGTTTGACGTATAGATCGGTGAAACCAGGCGCTGGCCATAAGCGCTGTAAAGTGCATCCTCCACCTGTTGTGGTGTTACGCCGAGCGCGGCTGCTTTGTCACGGTCGACCACCACGTTTGCCTGAGGATTTTTGATTTGGAGGTCGCTTGTGACGTCTTCAAGCCCGGGCAGACTTTTCATTTTTGCTTCTAACTTCTGAGCGTACTGATAAAGCTGGTCCGTTCGCGGGCTCGACAATGTGTACTGGTACAGGCTCTTGGTCATATGTCCGCCGATTCGGATGGAGGGTGGATTCGTAAGAAAGACGCGGATTCCGGGGATCTTGTTGAGCTTCGGCTGCAGCCCTTGAATCACGTCCTCGATGGTCATGTGATGTTCGTAGAGAGGGCGTATGAGCCGAACAATCGAGCCGAGAACGGCGACGTGGCCATAGCGGGCCACCAGCCGGTCATAGGCGGGATTGTGGCTCCAGGGGCGATCGGGGCGGTCCTTCAAATGCAGGAAGGCGCGGCCATTGTTCATCCCGCTGTTGAACGAACCGCCGACACCTGAGAAAAACTGGACGACGCTCGGATCGGCCTGAAGTACACGATTGACCGCCTCCTGGTGTGCCTTCATGGAATCAAAAGAGATTCCCTGATTGGCCTCTGTGGCGACTGAAATTCGGGCAGAGTCACCATTGGGAAGGAAACCTTTCGGGATCTTCCAGAATTCCCAGGCTGTTCCGAGCAGAACGAGAAAACCAAAAAACATGACCACTGCGCGGTGCCGCAGTGACCAGCGAAGGGTCCAGCCATATACGCGGAGAGAAGCGTCGAGTATGTTTTCGAGTTTGCGATAAACCCACTTCTGCCGTTTTTCGTGATGCGGACGCAGGTACCTCCGGCAGAGCATCGGGCTGAGGGTGACGGAAACCACGCCGGAAACCAGAACTGCGGAAATAATCACGACAGCGAATTCGTGAAGCAAGCGGCCGAAAACCCCAGGCATGAAAAAGACGGGGAGGAAGACGACAGCGAGCGACACGGTCATCGAAAGAATGGTGAAATTAACTTCCTTGGAGCCGTCAAGTGCGGCCTGGAGCGGCGTCTTTCCCATCTCCAGATGGCGCACGATATTTTCAAGCATGACGATGGCGTCATCGACGACAAAGCCCACCGACAGTGTCAGGGCCAGCAGCGACAAGTTGTCGATCGTATAACCCAGCAGGTACATCACCGCGAACGTACCCATAATGGCCATGGGCAAGGCCAGGCTCGGGATTACGGTTGCCGAAGCGTTGCGCAGGAAGAGGAAGATGACAAGAACAACCAGAAAGATCGCCAGCAGAAGAGTAAATTTGACGTCGTTGACGGACTCGCTGATCGAAACGGACCGGTCGTACTCGATTGAGAGGTGGATCGATGGCGGCAGGATTGAGTAGAACCGGGGAAGAAGTTTGCGGATATCTTTTACGATCTCGATCGTGTTGGTACCCGGTTGACGTTGGACGGATAGCATGATGCCGGGGACGTTGTTGATCCAGTTTGCTACGTAGTTATCCTGGACTCCGTCGGAGACTGTAGCCACCTGGTCCAGCCGGACAGGTGCGCCGTTGCGGTATGCGACCACGAGGGGGCGGTAAACGCGGGCATCAGAAAGCTGTCCATTAGACTCAATGTTATAGGCCTTGTGAGCACCATAGAGAGTGCCCATCGGCATGTTGACATTGGCTTGTTGAATCGCCTGCTCCACCTGGTCGATACCGATTTGGCGGCTGGCAAGAGCTTTGGGATTCAACTGAACTCGGACCGCGTACTTTGCAGCCCCGTTGACTCCGACCTGCGCAACGCCGGGAACCATTGAAATCTGTTCTGCGATGAAATCCTCGGCGTATTTGTCGACGTCATAGAGGGGTAGTGTTGGCGACGTCACGGCAAGTAGAAAGATAGGTTCGTCCGCCGGGTTCACTTTTCGCAGGGTCGGAGGAAAGGGCATATTGCCCGGGAGTTGATTGGCGGCGGCGGCAATGGCTGACTGCACGTCGAGTGCGGCGGAATCGATGTTTCGGCTGAGATCGAATTGCAGGGTGATCGATGTGTTGCCAAGGGAACTGGTTGACGTCATCGAATCCAGGCCGGCAATCGTGGTGAACTGTTTCTCCAGCGGGGTTGCAACAGAGGAAGCCATCGTGTCCGGGCTGGCGCCGGGGAGCCCGGCAGAAACCTGAATGGTTGGGAAATCGACGTTGGGCAAGTCGCTGACGGCCAGGTAGCGGTATCCAAAGATTCCAAATATGAGGATTGCCAGCATCACAAGGCTGGTCATCACCGGCCGGCGAATGAAAGGTTCGCAGAAATTCATGACGTTCCCGTCTTATTACAGGGTCTTGGTGAAATAGACTTTCGTGCCTGGCACCAGACGCACTTGCCCATCGGTAACGACGGTCTCTCCTGCAGTGACGCCCTGCACAATTTCCGTCTGATTGTTGACGGTTTGCCCCACTTTAACTTGCCGGACGTCCACTGTCTTGTCCGGTTTCACAATAAAAACATAATCGCCTTGTTGCCCGGCCTGCACGGTTTGCGAGGGTACTACAAGCACATTTTGCAGCTCGCCCAGGTTCAGCACCACATTGGAAAACTGTCCGGGCCAGAGGTGATGGTCGGAATTGGGGAAAGTAGCCATCAACTGGATGGTGCCGGTGGTGGTGTCTACCGTGTTATTCACAAAGGTCAGAACTCCCGTTTCGGCAACGGTGCTGCCGGGCGGGGTTGCGCTGACGCGCAAACGGCTGCGTGCCATGGAATTCTTAATTGGTTCCAGATACTGCTGCGGAACCGAGAAAGTGACATAGATGGGTTCAACCTGGTTAATCACTACCAGGATTGGGACATCATTGGCCTTTACGGTTGCTCCGGGAGAGACGAGTTGTTCTCCGGTGACACCGCTGATTGGCGCATAGATTGAACAATAGGAAAGCTGGATTTTGGCGGTCCGCATGGCGGCCTCGTCAGCACGGACTGTGGCCTCGGCGGCCGTTGAGGTGGCCTGAGATTGATCGAACTGCTCCGGGGAAACGATGCCTTCCTTGTAAAGCTTGTCGCTGCGAGCCAGTTCCGTCTGGCTCAACTGAGCCTGCGCCTTGTCCCGAGCCAGAGCCGCTTCAGCCTGGGCGAGTGCGGCGAGAAATGGGTCCTCATCCAGCGTGACCAGCAAATCTCCTTTGTGAACAAACTGACCCTGCTTGTAATGTACTTCCTTGACGATGCCGGCAACTTGCGACTCAACTGCGACAGTCTGAAATGCCTTGCCTGTGCCAATAGCCGTTAATTGGATGGGAATCGTAGCCCGTTCCGCTTGGGCCACCATGACAGGCACAGCGGCGCTGTCCTGTGGGCGCGCAATTTCTCCACTGGCCGATGATCCCTGTGCGGGCGCGTCGCTACCGCCGCATCCGGCGAGAATTGTTCCGGACAACAATAACGTAAGTGCAAGGAATTGACGAGCTCTGTTCATGCGTTCCTGTATCCTGCTGGTCGCGCGATTATGCCACATTCGTCCCAGAACGGAAAGCAGCGATAATCATCCTGACGATTTTGAAGCCGATTGAGTTACATCTGAGAATTTTATACGAATGCCGCAGCTTTACGCTTGGGATTTCCAAAGATCGAATGACCCTTTGACGAGCGCCTTGAAAATTTCAGACATGTGAGCAGATACGCGCCCGTGCCCCTATGTCGCCGGGAGCCATCAGGCGGGGCAGTGATGCGAATATCGCGCAAGGATAAAACTGGCTCTGCAGGGGCTTGAAGGTTTGATGGTGAGCCGTGAGGGAATCGAACCCCCAACCTACTGATTAAGAGTCAGTTGCTCTGCCAATTGAGCTAACGGCCCGCAAACAACAAAAAGTTCCTTACTAAATTACCAGAATCCTCTAGCATAAACCAGAGGGTCATTCTAAGCAACTTGTATGCAAGCAACGATCGAGTCGGCTAAACGTGGAATCAGCATTTGAATTATGATCATTATGCCCGACATGGCTTGGCCAGACTCGGATACGCCTAGAGAACTTGATGTTCGGAGTTAACTTTGGGCATGTCCGTTGAATCGTCTTATCTTGTCTGGGATATTGCTGGGGGCATTGGAAAAAGGAGATAGAACCCAATGGCAATTCTGAATCTTGCGGAAGTTGCGATCGTCGTGCGTCCGGAAGATGACAATGTGGCTGTCGTTAAGACGGATTTTCTCGACAAGGGAACGCAACTGCAGCTTGGCGGCAAGGCGATTACTCTTTCGGGACGGACTCTTCGCGCACAGAGTTTTGCCGTCAGGGACATTGCCAAGGGAAAACCATTTATTTCGCTTGGTGATCCGATCGGCTTAGCTTCGCGTGCGGTTCGCGCTGGCGATCCCGTCGACGAGACCAATATCGATCACCATTTGCCGCGCCTGAGGGTGCGCTATCGCGATAATCCATTGCCGAACTCGATTAATGCTGATCTCGCTGCCCGCACTTTTGATGGCTTTGTTCGGCCTGATGGCAGCGTGGGAGTTCGCAACTACGTCGGTATTGTGACCTCAGGAATGTGCTCCTCTTCTGAAGCGCGTGAGATTGCGTTTCGTGCCATGAAGGAAATTTACACCCGCAAGAGATTTCCCAATGTGGATGGGGTTGTTCCCATTGTTCATGAATCGGGATGCGGAATGCCGGACGGCAAAGCCGTAGAAATTCTCAACCGGATCCTGACGAACACGCTCCGCCACCCGAATCTCGGCTCAGCTATTTATATTGACCTCGGATGTGGGAAATCCTGTGTCGAATGCTCGGTGCCGATCTTTGAGAAGGAGATTGAAAACTATGACTACCGGGTCGTGAACCTGAGTATTCAACAGGCAGGTGGGGGGCGCAAGACCGCGGAAAAAGGCCTCTCCCTGGTCGAGAAGATGCTTCATGTGGCGAACAGATGGAAGCGACGCCCCGTTCCGATATCAAATCTTATTGTTGGCACCAAGTGCGGAGGCTCTGACCGCTGGTCAGGTGTGACCGCCAATCCGGCTGTTGGTGTTGCATCTGACATGTTTGTTAAGGCAGGAGCGGCGGTTTTCCTGCCTGAAATTCCAGAACTCCAGGGCGGGGCCATGATCGACCTTGCGCAACGGGCTCGTAACCGCGAAGTGGGACGCAAGTTGATCAAAGCACTGAAACGCTTTCAAGATTACGTGGAAATGTTCGGCTGTGACTTCCGGGACAACCCCTCTCCCGGAAACAGAAAGGGCGGACTCTATAACATCTTTTTAAAGTCCAGCGGTGTAAAGGCCAAAGGTGGAACTTCTATTGTTGAAGATCTGGTGGAATACGGAGAGTGGCTTGGTGAGCGCAAGGGGCTTTACGTGTTGTATACGCCGGGTTACGACCAGATTTCGACTCCGGCGCTTTTTCTGAGTGGCGCCCAGGTTGCCCTTTTTACCACAGGGCGGGGAACAGGGATTGGATGCGCCCTTGGCCCGGTCTCAAAGATCGCGTCCAACAGCATTCTTTCTAAGCATAACGGTGATATCGACATCAATGCGGGCACAATCCTCGATGGCGATGAGACGGTGGAAGACGTTGGGAGGCGCATCTTTGAGCACACACTCGATGTTGCCTCTGGGCGCACAACGGTTCGGGCCGAGGAATCAGGGTTCCACACGGAGTTCAAGATTTGGGAGTCCCTGTGGCCGTCGCTGTGAGAAGCTTTTCTATTCTTGCGTAGCCTGTTCGCCCAGTGCTGAAAGAATGCGCCCGGAGGAATCGCGGGTGACCTGCCTCGGAGGCTTTCGGTCCGGCGCATTTTCATTGTCTCTTGTTGGAGTAAAGCACTCCGGATAAGTGCGGGAATAAGGCTTCGTCTTGTGGTAGGAGCGGGCAAGCTCGAGATAGACGCCCATGTCGCGGTCGAGATTCGAGCGCGTTCCATCGAAGTAGAAACTGCGGACAGGAATGCCGCCGTAGTCGCGGCTGACCCTTGGATAGATGGCCTCACTGACCGTGCCGTTCATGCAACCGAAGGGGCTGATATCAATAACGCCATCGGCACCATGCTTTGAATGGTAGGCCGCCAGTCCCACGCTTAAAACCATTTCGCCGGAAACTCCATTTGCCGGCAAATAGGGCCATGCGAGCTTGACAATTTCCTCCACTTTGGGTTCTTCATAGCCTCTCAGGTCTTCTTCAAGGGGAGCAAGCAGTGCGTGCTCGTCGGACTGGCGGATGTGATCCCGCACCTTAGCTCCGAGCATTTCCAGAGAAAACGTTTTCCCAAGCGTCCGAAGTTGCCGTTCCTGCTCGTTGCTTGTGTATGCCACCCACTCAGCAACGTGGCTCAACGAGGCTTCGGCCCCGTAGGATTCGAGCCTTCTGATCAGGTCTTCGTTTGAAAAAGTGTTTAGCCTGCAAAATATCTCCCCAATGACCCCGATCAGAGGCCGTGTTCGATCGTACCTTGCCGGCAAGGCACGAAAACGGTTGCGTGCTCTCGCCAGAGACTCAACCAGGCCGCAAAGCTGGCAATCGAGATTGTCACAGGACGACTCGATGGTTTCACATAGATCTTCCAGACTTTCCTGGTAGACGCGGTCGGCAGACCCCTCCTGAATTTCGTAAGGGCGGGTCTTGAGCAGAAGGCGATGGATGGAGTCCGAAGCCACGATTCCTCTCCATGCCATTCGCGTGAAGATGTTTGTGACGGCCCCGCGTCCCCCGTAGCTGTTAGCATCCGTGGGTGATATGACCTCGATCTGCCCGTAACCCGCATCACGCAGGACCTTCTTGAGGTAGGGGACATACTGCCCGAACCGGCATGGGCCTTCAGAGGTCGGCAGGAAGAACGCTGCTTGTTCCGGGACGAACCCGGGTTGCTCGATAGCCTGAAAAAGATCGCCGATGACAACTTTGCTCGGGTAACATTCATCACCCTGTGTTACCTTGCCGCCCAGTTCAACTGTGCGCCTGCTTGAAGGCGGAGTCACGTGGGCTTCGACGCCGAGACGGCGGAAGATGGCAGCAAAAATCTCCGATCCCCCTTCCCCCATGACCGGCAAGTAGACAGTCTTGCCGTGCAGCGGGTGGCCGGCATCAATCGAATGATTCAGACAGCAACGGTGGCCGATGGGCATCTCAATATCTCTTTGCTCTCAAGATATGCTTCACAGCGCGTAATGAAGCCTGCATCGTTCGAGTGACCATCAAACTGGAGCATCAGCGAGGGTTTGCCCGCAGCATCGTTCAGGAACGATTTTATGAATGAGTCGGGTCCACATTTGAAATTTGAAATGTAAATCAAGTGAAGGTTCTGGTATCGGCGGACGTAAAGCGCAGCAGCCAGTATCCGTCGGCCGGAATTCCAGAACATATTGGAGTTGACTTCGCTGATATCTTCAGACTCCAGGGGTAAGAAATCCATAGGAATGACGTTTACTCCGTAGATCTTGCGGAGCTTCCGCGGAATATCGCAATTGATACTGCTGTCGTAGAGGTTGTAAGGACGCCCTATGAGAACAATCCCTGGATCTTCGCTGCGCTCCAAGGTCGCAAGCGCCTTTGCGCCCGCAGTCAACAAATCGCTGTCGAATTTGTCCTGCGCAGCATAGGCAGCCCGCGTAGCCATGTTGCTTTTGTGCCGTGAAATGCCGAGTTCCGCAGCAAACCGTGTGAGTTCCTTTCTTACGAATTCGCGTCCGTTCCGGAAATGGACCGTCGGAGCAAGCAGCTTGGTGCGATTTTCCTCGATTTGTGGCAGCACACGTACCACGAAGGGCAGGGTCTGGTTCCAAGGGCAAAGGAGCGAACGCACGGCAGATTCGGGAGCCTCAGCGTTAACAACATTGGGAAGCAGAATGAAGTCCGCCTGTTTATCCAGCAGGTCCCTGGCGTGGCCGTGGGCAACCTGCACGGGGAAACAGGGCTGGGCGATGGCCATTTCTGCGCCGGCAGTTGACGTCTTGCGGTCCGTAGGCGAGGAAACAACTACATTGAAGCCGAGCGATTGGAAGTACGCACTCCAGAAGGGAAAGCCGTCATAGAAATACATGGCCCGGGGGATCCCCACTGTAGGTCGCCCTTCTGCCGGCGCGCCGAATGATGACTCCAGCAGTTTTTCCCGGTAACTGATCAGGTCGTCGATAACGGGCTTTCGGTCAGACTGTGCGCGTTTGCGGAACTTATCCGAGCACTGGTCTCCCCAGTAAGTCCGCTGCCCTTCAATCGTGAACTCCTTGATGTCACAATAGTTCGAGCAGGCGTGGCAGACGAAGTCACGAGAAGTGAATTCCACACGGTCAAGGTCATAGCCGCGGAACTTGGTGCTGCCCGATGACGTTTGCATACGGTCGCGGGCAAGCAGTGCTGCTCCGATGGCTCCCATGACGCCGTTGTGGGGCGGGACGACAATCTGCTTGCGGAGAATCTGCGAAAAGGCCGCTGCCACGGCGTCGTTATAAGCAGTCCCACCCTGGAAGAAGATGACATTGCCAATCTTGCGGCCACGAACCACCCGGTTCAGATAATTCAGGGCAACAGAGTATGCAAGTCCAGCCGCCAAATCGCCAACTTCAGATCCATTCGATAACAGCGCAGTCACATCCCGCTCCATGAATACCGTGCATCGCTCTCCGAGGCTGGCTGGGCTTAAAGATGCAAGCGCCAGGCGGGCGAATTGTTCTCTGATTGAGATTCCCATTTTCTCAGCCTGTTCTTCAAGAAAGGAACCTGTTCCTGCCGCGCAGGCCTCGTTCATGGTGAAATCAACCACGACACCTTTTTCAATCCTGATGAATTTGGAATCCTGCCCGCCGATTTCAAAGATCGTATCAACCTGCGGCATGTCCATTTCCTGCGAAATGAACATCGCGCCTGTTTTGTGCGCCGTGATTTCGTCATTGACGGTATCGGCACCTATCAACTCTCCGACAAGTTCTCGGCCGGAACCCGTTGTGCCGACGCCGCGAATAACTAGTGAAGGACCGATCTCAGATTCGATTTCCTTGAGCCCGCGGGATACGATCTCAATGGGCCGACCCTCCGTATAAAGATAAATTTCTTTGAGGACTTTTCCCTCAGTGTCGATCGCCACCAGGTTGGTGCTGACGGAGCCGACATCAATACCCAAATAGGCATTGACTTTTTGCCCCGGTGACGGCTGTTTGACCTTCTTCGCGTGATTGCGCAAAAGCAGAACATTTGCCATGGAGAGCGCTTGGTTCGTGAAAGAAGGTTCGGGAACTCCTTGTTCCATCTGAATTCGTGACCGGCCAGTTACGGACATATCGATTTCTTCTGACTCCAGAACCGCTGCGCCCGTTGCTCCTATCCAGCCGTAAAGCTCAGGAACAATGAACTCCGTCTCATCCAATTTGAACACTTCGCGAATGGCTTCGCGGATGCTTTCATTTAGGGCCACACCACCAATAAAGGCCACCGGGGGTTCTACCTTACGGCCCTTCACAATGCTTGACTTGAAGTTGCGCGCGACAGCCTCGCACAGCCCCCGAAGGATCTGCTCGGTTGTATACCCTTTCTGCTGCGCGTGGATCATGTCGGTCTTTGCAAATACTGAACAGCGGCCTGCTATGCGGGCGGAGCACGATGCACGGGATGCCGCCGGCCCGACGTCCTCAATCGAGTAACGCAATCGCGAAGCTTGCTGGTCGATAAAGGAACCTGTGCCAGCAGCGCACTCGCCGCTCGCCTCGTAGTCGATTATTCCTGTGTGATTTGGCTCTGTTCCACCGGCAAGGCGCAGATACTTTGATGTTTGTCCGCCAATTTCAAATATTGTCTGAACACTCGGGTGGAAGAGTCGCACTCCTCGGGCTATGGCGCGAAACTCATTATCAACGCGGCACCCAATCATGTTCCCGATCAGTTCGCCACCGCAGCCGGTAACTCGAATACCCTTAACGTGATCGCGAGGAATTAGCGCATGAAATTTCCCCAGGATTTTGGTTACAGACTGATAGGGGTTTCCTTCTGTACGGCGATAGCACGAGAGAAGCAAAGGACGCGTGGCAAATGGGGAGTGGTCGGGGAAAGAAGCCGCAAAAAACTCTGTTGATTTACCATCAAGAGCCCCGAAAAGTTGCCGATCGCCGACATCGCCGACTGCGGCAAGCTTTAAACTCACAGCGCCAACGTCGAGACCGAGGATGGTGCCCAACCGGAGCCTCCTGCTGTAAGGGTGCCCGTTGCCAGACTATAAGACCCTTCTACGCTTCAAGCTTCAGCGATGCTGTGACCATCGTCACAATCTGCTGTGAATTTCATTTCCGCTGTGGCTCGGCGGGTTCGGGTACGTGCAGATCATACGCCGAAGCCAACAGGGATAATTGAGAGAATATGATTGCAGGTATTGGCAGGTTTAAGTTATTGGGATAATTGGGCTTGCTATGACCTATGGGTTTGCCCGTGGAGCTTGCACAGGAACTCGGCAAGGTTATTCCTCTTCTACAAGGTGATGGTTCACGGCAAACAGTGCCAGTTCCAACCGGTTTGATACTCCGAGCTTATCAAAGATGTTCCCAAGGTGGTGTTTAACGGTCTGCTCGGCAATGGAGAATTTCTCAGCAATGTCCTTGTTTGTGTACCCAGCCACGATAGCCGTAATGATGTCGAGTTCGCGTGGCGTGAGATTATAAGACCTTTTTCTCGACCCTTGTTCGGGGATCGCGGTCAAGTCTCGAACAATCCTCACCAGGTCGGACACACTCTCGCGACCCACCCAGTACTGGCCATCCATCACGCACCGGATACTCTTCAGCAGCAATTCAGTGGCGGATTCTTTGAGGACAACGCCGCGCACGCCATGGTGCAGAGCATCCACAATCTGGTCCCGCTCGATAGCCGCTGTCAACAGGATGACTTTGATTGTCTCAACGGAATTTCCTAGCAGGCGAAGAGCCTCCAGGCCAGGGACGCGAGGCATAGCCAGATCCAGCAGCAAGACGTCGGGTTTAAGCTGCTGGGCCATTTCAATGGCTTCGCCGCCGTCGCAGGCTTCGCCGACAACCTCAAAATCCTTTTCCGCTTCAAGCAGTTTCCGCAAACCATCACGGAAAATGGGATGGTCGTCCGCCACAAGAATTCGAACGGATTGTGCAGTATCACCCATAAGTATTTTTCGGCAAGCTGACTTCTATGCGCGATCCTTTGCCGGGGATTGATTCTACAA
>JAJYLL010000123.1 GCA_021787735.1 Acidobacteriota bacterium
AATAGTGCCAGTTGTAATGGAAGTGGTTCCGCGTAAAAGGCTGCTCGGGAGCAGGCCCCAGCCACAGGTTGTAATGAACGCCCGCCGGGACCGGCGCATTCGGCGTGTGCCCGATTGTGGGCCGCCATTTGTAGCAAAGCCCACGCGCCAGATAAACTTCGCCAATTAAACCGTCACGCATCTTCTGGATTGCGTCGATCACGCCCTTTTCCGAGCGGCTCTGCGTGCCGTGTTGCACAATCCGGTTGTACCGGTTGGCCGCCGTCACAAGCTGCCTACCTTCCCACCAGTTGTGACAGCAGGGCTTCTCGACGTAAATGTCCTTGCCAGCCTCGCAGCCCCAGATGGCAATCAGCGAATGCCAATGGTCCGGCGTGGCAATCGAAATCGCGTCGATCGACTTGTCCTCCAGCAGCTTCCGGACATCGTAATAATATTCGGGCTTGGCCAGGCCCATCTTCTCCATGCCCGCGATCCGTTTGCGCGCTACGTTCTCATCCACATCGCAGATCGCCGCAACCTGCACGTTGGGTAGTTTCGCATATCCCCTGATGTGGTCCCATCCGCGCCCCCGGACGCCGCAGACCGCAACACGTACCTGCTCATTGGCTCCCAGCACATTCCCGGCCGTACCAGCCAGACCGAGACCACCCATGGCCGCCAGCCCCGCGCCCGTACGGGCGCCCGACTTCAAAAACTCCCTGCGGCTGATTTCAGAATCCTGACTCATGTCTTCCCCCTTTAAACAGTTGAATTAAACCATACCAAGGCGGTCTCAATATACCACAGGATGCGCTGGAAAGATGATGCGAATACGGCACAGGGCATGGAGGGCACCGCGAAGCAGACGGCTCCGCATACCGACTCCAACCTTGTTGAATCCACGAGGTTTGCGCTTTTGGGCACCTGTTCCTCGGATTCGCCACAGAGTTTTCGCTTGCGCGCAGTTCGGCCGACCTGTAATCTGAAAGGTTCCTAGTTCAACTCAGTTGGAGGCATAGTATGGCAACAACGAAGGCGGTCCCGGCTGCGGGACTATTCAGTCAAAGCGGACGCATGACAGAGCGCGTACGGGAAATCCTGAGCTGGTATGAAAGCGATTCCCCGGGAACCAAGACCAACATCGCGCGCCTGCTGAACAGCGGCCGTCTGGCAGGGACGGGCAAACTGGTGATTCTGCCCGTCGATCAGGGATTTGAACATGGACCGGCGCGCAGCTTCGCCGTGAACCCCGCAGGCTACGATCCCGATTATCATTTCGATCTGGCGCTGGAAGCCGGCTGCAACGCCTACGCGGCGCCACTGGGATTTCTGGAAGCGGGTGCCGGCCGCCATGCCGGAGAAATTCCTCTGATCCTCAAGCTCAACAACCACGACACTCTGCACGACGAAAAAGATCCTCTTTCCTCAGTGACAGGAAGCGTTCAGGACGCTCTGCGCCTGGGCTGCGTGGCCATCGGATTCACTATCTATCCGGGCTCTTCCGCCTCACGGATCATGTACGAGGAACTGCGGGAGCTTGCGCGAGAGGCCAAGAGCCACGGCCTGGCCGTTGTGGTGTGGTCTTATCCGCGCGGAACGGACATCAGCAAGGCCGGCGAAACTGGCATCGACGTTGTCGCCTACGCGGCACAGATCGCTGCGCAGCTTGGCGCACACGTCATTAAAGTGAAGCTGCCCAGCGACCACATCGAGCAGGACGCCGCCCGCAAAGTTTATGAGAGCGCGAAGGTGCCCATCGGCACCCTGGCGGAACGCGTCCACCACGTGATTCAGAGCTCCTTCAATGGACGCCGCATCGTCATCTTCTCCGGTGGCGCAAAGGCAGCGGACGACGCCGTGTTTGATGAAGCGCGCGCCATTCGCGATGGCGGCGGGTTCGGCTCCATCATCGGCCGCAACTCGTTCCAGCGTCCTCGCGCCGACGCCGTGAAATTCCTGAACACGATCATGGGAATTTACGGCGGCGACATCAAGTAACCCTGGCATTGGCATACAGCCGGCAAAAAGTTAGACAATGCAAAAAGGGCGGGAAGCGATTCCCGCCCTCTTTTTTTTTAAGATGCAAGATGATCAGGCGCTGGAGCCAGAGGCCGTGGCCAAAGGTCAGTCAGCAATTGGCTGGCGACAGCAAACCCTAGTGGGTCAGCCGCTGCCCGCCGCGCGGTGAAAACTTTGTAAGCACGTTGTCAAGCTCTCGCGCCGGGCCGGGAATTCCACCTTCGCCTTCCAGGCAGATTGCTCTCGTCTGCAGCTGGCGGCCGTAAAGCCTCTCATTCGCCTCGCCGTCTGTCTTCATGAACGCACCCTGGAGAGAAATGCCCGCAAACAGGCCGCGCGCGCGCGAATAGGTCAGGATCTCCGCGTGCATCTGGAGATCAGTGGCCGCCTGTGACGTACGCCCCACCGGGCCTCCGGCAACTGACGCGTCCGCACCGAGCTGGGTCTTGTTACCCATTAATTTCTCTGCGCCTCGGGCGTTCATCACAATCATCACAATGTCCGTGGCAGAGCCGCCGATCTGAAAGCCGACGCTGCCGCCGCCCATGGTGAACATCGAAGGACCGCCCCAGGGACCGTCGCCATTGCGCCGGCATACCAGCGCTCCCTTGCCGCCGCTGGCACCGAAGCCGAAAGCAACCTTCTTATAAGACGGCACAACCGCAACGCAGACTGCCTTGTCCAACAGGTCCTGCGGAATTCCCTTCTCAGGAGTCTTCATGATCTCCATAAGGATTTCCGCCGACCGGTGCAGCCGCTGGTCTTCCTTGCCAGTCGCAAACGCCGGCACACAAAAAGTAATTGCCAACAGACCCGCCAAAAAGTATTTCATGCTGGTTTCCTCTCAACAGCCGTTCTCAGATAAGATGCCCCGCGCGGCCACGCGCGCACAGGCGGACCCTGCACTCTCCATTCTGCCATAAACGCTGGAAACGTCTACCTGAACTTTGTCCCTTGCAGTCCGCATGTGCACAGGCGCCAACCAAAAATTGATTGCCGGCCGGGCGGAAATCACACCTGAGAGTAAGGGGCCGGGGACAGGAAATAGTTCGTAATGTTGACCACATTCGGCCCGGAGGAGAACTTGGGTGACGACGTCAGTTGCTTCCATTGCGGATCAGAACCGAAAGCCGCCCATGCCTTTTCGCGCTCTTCCATGCTGCCGATTGACAGCATGTAAGTAAGGTTCGGCATCCGCTCTCCAATCAGCTTTTCGCCAAAGAAGACGGGATGAAAGCCGCTGCGGATAAAGATGCCCACTTCGCCGCTGCAGAACATCTCCACCTTGTTCAGATTGTATTTCCTGCTGGAGCTCTCGTAGGTGCGGAGTTCAAAGATGCGCTTCCCTTTGGGCGGCGCGGTGATTCGCGGGTGGCAGTCAAACGCCTTCATCAGCGAACTCTCATAACGCACGTACACCGGATCGCTTGCCGGGGCGTTCAGAAATTCGGCGCCGGCATTGACATACTCGGCGTCAGCCCACAAGCGGTCCTCCAGAGTTGCAACCGACTCCAGCGAAGGGTGTGGTAGCAAAACGTAAAGCGATGGGCTGATGGGGCCCACCAGCGTATTGAAAACTCCAACAGGATTGATGCCCAGCCGGTTCAGCGCGGGGATGGCCGCCTCTCGAAGGTAGTTGTGCATCAGCTTCGTCTTGGAACCGTTGGTCAGCTGATAGAACCTGAGCTCGTAGTAGTCGCGAGCCGCCGACTTGGTTTCCTGTGCGCTGCCTGCGCTTCCGGACGCCAGCACTCCTGACGCTGCAAGGGATGAGGCCAGAAAGTCACGCCGTTTCATGAACAACCTCCATAGGATATCGAAATTCCGTGATAGCTTGTTTTGCTTGAACTCAATTTTCTGGGCAAGGCCGGGCGTCGAATCTAGCCTCGATAACTGAGCCTACTGACGGCCGCGGCAAACACCTTCGCACCCACCTGTCATACGCTGCCGGTCACACCTGCGAATACTCCGCCGGGCGCAGCAGGACGTTCGTAATGTTTGAAACGATTTCGTCATCCGAGTAGCCGGGCGTCGAGCGCAATTTTGTCCAATCCGGATCGGCGCCGAATGCGGCCCAATGCTTGTCGCGCTCTTCCAGGCTGGCCGAGGCCAGCATGTAGGTCAAATTCGGGCAGCGCGGCCCAATCAGTTTCTCGCCGAAGAACACCGGATGGAAGCCGACTTTCTTAAAGATATCGATTTCGCCGGTGTCAAACATTTTGATCTTGGTCAGGTTGGCATTCTTGGTCGCGTTCTCGTAGGTGCGCAGTTCAAACACGCGAGGTCCCGCCGGCGGAGGCGTAATCCGCGGGTGGGTTGCGAACGCCACCATCAACTGGCTCTCGATGCGCACGTACGCCGGGTTTGCGGCGGGCGCGTTCAAGAAAGCCTCGCCGCGCTCCTGGTATTCCTTGTCGGCGCGCACGCGCTCCCACGCCGTCACCACAGAATCGGCCGACGGGTGCGGAATCAGCACGTAGAGCGAAGGGCTTTCCGGCCCCACCAGTATTTCAAACACGCCCACCGGCCTGATGCCCGCACGGTTCAGCGCCGGAATGGCGGCGTCGCGGAGGTAGTCGTTGGTCAGCTTCACGCCCGGCCCGCGATGGAGCTGGTAATAGCGCAGCTCATAGAACTCGCGCGCCTGCGTTTCCGTTTCGGATGCGCTGCCTGCGCCGCCCGTATCTCCATAAGCCATTCCGGCCGACGCCGAAGCCGCCAGCGATGATGCCAGAAATTCCCTCCTCTTCATCACACGCCTCCCTGATCGAATGAATCTTGGCCAACTCCCGGTTTCTCGTGGCCCCGTTATTGTATTTCATTCCGTCAAGCCCCGGTAGCGAAGAGTCTGTGCCTTTCAGACTCTGCGGCTGTTTGATTGTTGGCGGCGCAAATGGCCGCTGCTTGCGTATAGGCCGGTTTGTAGACTTTGTGATTTCTCGTGCGGCCATCAACACGGCGCAGGAGGTCAGTGTTTGGTATTGCACATCCTTAAGTTCTCCGATTCAATCCTGATTCCGAAGAGATTTGAAAGCGGGCTGCCTTACAGTGAGCCTGCAAGGCGATGGAAGATGTTGTTGATGGTATAGGTGACTCCCATCCGCAGGACGAATGGGTCGCTGACGGCAGAAAGTCCGAACTCCGGTTCCAGGCGGAAGGTCCAATGGGGTGAAAGCGCGTAGGTGAAAAGCGGACCCAGGTACTGCTGCTGCCGGGGCCAGTAAAAGCCGAATTGACTGACATCCCCCAACCCGCCGGCCATTTCCAGCCCGTAGCCGAGACGTTGCCGGGAGAGAGCAGCCGGAGCTGCCATGGTCTTCATTTTCATCCGGCCGCCTGTGCCGTTCATGCCGGTCCACGCCGGCTGCCGGAAGACTCCCCACACGTAGCCGAAATCGTTGTTGTAATTCTGAAGGTCGGTTTCTGAGATGAAGTTGAAGGTTGCATCGTACCGGCCCCAGTCGTGATAGGCAATGACCCGCTGTTCAAAAGTGTGCGCCGGAGTGCGCCGCGCCGCATCCAGCGGAATCGTGAGGTCCGAGGTGCCGAAGCCGCTGATTTCCATCTTGTACAGCGCCGCCTGGCTGACATCCTCATACTCACCGTAGAGAGTCAGGTTCAGCAGACGATCGTGGGGGAAGAGCTTGAAATAGGTGCTGAATCGCACGCCACCGAAGGTTGCAGGCAGGCCGCCGATTTTCTGGCCTTCGGCCATGAAGCCCGCCGTCCAGCGGTTGGTGATGCCGTATTCCGCCATTCCCATGTAAGTAAGATAATTCGGTCCGATGTGCGCCAACTGGTAATCGGGTAGTAGCATCAGCATCATGCTGCCTTTCGGCACCGGAGTGTTGATGGCAGTGAAATAAGGATCCATCTGCTGCGCGTGCAATGGTTTCTCACCGATAAAAGCAAACACCAGAATGGCAATTGCGGCCGATTGTTTCAAAGACACACGCGCTGCTTTCTCCCTCAGGAATCTGAAGAAAAAGACGTGCTGGTGACCTTCCAGGTTAGGCGCTCCACTTCGATAACTGTCACTCATTTCCTGACTCCTTTTTCTGCCGATCCTGCATTGGATGGCTCTGCTCCGTGGTCCATTCCCTGCATCGGAGCGGCCGATTTTTTCATTTCGTTGAGATAGGTGACCAGCGTCCAGATTTGGTCGTCACTCAACTCGCCGCTCCACCCCGGCATGCCCGTCCACCGGACGCCGTGCTTGATGACATAGTAATTCTCGAATTCCTCCATGTCCGTTGGATTCTTTGGAAATTGGGGGGCCGACGGGTAGAGGCGGACCCGCCATGCGGTTTCCGACTTATCCATTGCCCCGTGGCATTTGGCACAGTATGTCCCGTAGAGATTTGCTCCCTCGCTCAGTGCCGATGCCGTCGGCTGGATGGGATCTTTCGATTTGGGAGCGTAGCGGTCGAGCGCCGCATCCAAGGCCTCCATCGCGCGATTTTTCTCGAACGAGGAAGTCGGGACGTCCGCACGAGGATCCACATACCCTTGCTCCACATACATGAGGACGCCCATCCCCATAGCGAAGGCGGCGACGATCGCGAGTGCGAGCCCCGTCGCCATTCCTAAGACGAATTTCTTCATGTCAGTCTCCTCCTCTCTTCTCTTCTGGATTGATTTACGCCCCGCTGCGTCCCTGCCGAGCCGTATTATGTTCGCCAGCCGCCTGAAGAAACAGGGATAATGGAGGCTGGGCCGCGAGCGCGTAGGGCAAGTCCAGCGTAGACACGGGCTGGCCTCGTTCCAGTTTTTTCCGTTTAGGTGCGGGCCCGCGCTATGCGCCTGGAGCAGGTGTGGCTTTACCCATTGCGCGTAAGCCCATAGGAAGGAGTGGCGCTAGATGCGAAGCAGTGATTCTTTTTGACAGATCGTCCGCCCTGTGCTGACGCCGGGAGGCGAATGCGAAGAAGTACCAGGCGCGTAGGTAGCAGGGACTATGGATGCGGTTGGGAAGGCCCCGGCAGTCAGACTTTGAAAGTCGACAGGGACTTGATTACCCGCCGGCACCAAAAAACGCCCGTGGGATGACCTTGCCAGACGCAGCTCCGTTCGTGACAAGGACACTGTTGGTTCGGACCGGGGGCCTGTTCATGGTGACACTGCTCACTCATTCCCGGCGCCATTTCGTTAGGGCATACCCCAGCGGCGCAGAGCGACGCGCACATCACAGCATAGAGCCAAGCTGTGTTCAGTCCCAGAATGAGCGCGAGAGAAATTCCTCGGCGACTCGCATGCCCCATTTCATGTCCCTCTATCACGGTGCAGTCTATGCGCTCCTTGTCCGGGGAGTCAACGAGTCCAGTACATAGTTTCGTTAGTTGCTGCCACACAAGGTGCGGAATGTCCAGATTGTTGAATGCGAAAGCGATTGAAACAGTATAGAAAGCACTTCCTGC
The DNA here is from genome assembly GCA_021787735.1 of Acidobacteriota bacterium. Lineage (GTDB taxonomy): Bacteria > Acidobacteriota > Terriglobia > UBA7540 > UBA7540 > SCRD01. The sequence continues at coordinate 7,419 of JAJYLL010000123.1, forward strand.
TGCAATTCAGCCGTTGGCCGGTTGCCCCGGGCATGGCCTTTGCCGGCGGTAAGTCACCGGTCAGGATTCCATTTTGGTTTTGTCGCCCCAGCGCATCGTTCCACGTCCGCCCCCACACGCGGTAAATAGTTGTGCTCCTCCAGTCGACCTCGATCGGCCGGAACTAGTTCCGATGCAACTCCATAACTGCCGGTTGCTTTATGCGAGGATTAATCTTACCGGGAGGAATCTTGTGAATCGATCTTGAAAGAGGAGCTAGTAGCGAGGACCTCTGGTCTTGTGATTCCATAACGGCGTCGGCTCCTTAGGGCCGGTAGACTTGGTTTATTCCTGACCAACGGTTGCAGGGAAAGGAGCCGAACAAGATGATTGTCGGATGTGATTTGCATTCGCGCTACCAGGTCATTGCGATGTTGGAGCCATGGATGGACGAGGTAGTGGATCGGAGGCTGGAGCATGAGAACGGAGAAGCGAAGAAGTTTTATGCCGGCTTGCCGAAAGCGTCACTGATCGGGATTGAGGCCACGGGTTACACGCAGTAGTTCGAACACGTGGTGGGGGAGTTGGGGCACGAGAAGGTCCGCGGTTCTTAATTTCCATCGCGGCTCTTGAATTTCAGATTCGGGCCCGTTCGGCTGAAGGTAGCAACACGCGGTCAATGGGAAGGTGGAGATGGCGGGCGGTTTCGTCCTGAATTGACCCTGATTATTCCCGCACGCTTGACCACGGCCAATCTTCCGGCCGCCGGATCCGCCCTGCCTTCACCGGGTTCAGGTGGACATACTCGACCTTATCGTTGTATTCCTTCACGGTGCGCAAGGCACGGTCGAAGAACCGCGCCTGCCGGAGTGCGCTCCGCCCGGCACGAGGGCGATTGAGGAGGATGGTCGAGAAGAACCGCGGACGCAACCCCGGAGGTCCTCGCTACTGTTTCGGGCCCAGGATACCCGGGAACCAATGCACTGCGTTGGCATGGTATAGCTTTTCGAGGATCGGCTTTGGCAGATCGAGACCCTGATATTTTTTCCCGAGGTACTCCACCCAGTCGCTCGTTGCCAGGAAGCGCCAGTCGCGAGCGTAATAGTTTTCCCACCGGGTGATGGTTTCCTGAGGATTCGCGCCGGGCATGAATTCAAGGTCCGTACCGTAAATCAAGCGGTCCTGATACTTCGTGATGAAGGCGATGGCCTGCTCACGCGGCAGCATCATCACATAGGGCATGCGCGCCGCCATATCCACGGCAAAGTTTGGATAACGGTCCAGGTCGCGGCCGAGTTCCGGGAAGTTGGATTCCATGCTGCCCAGGTGGGCGCCCACCACGCGCAAATTGGGATTTTCCTCGACCAGATGGTCGCGGGCTTTGAGAATGGCTTCCTTGGAAGGAGCGTGGGGATTGCCGTACATGTACCATTGCGGGTTGTCCTTGTAATACTCATAGTCGGGCGAAGCGGGATTGAGAGGCTTCCAGCACGAGTCTGGATCAGCAAGGTGTGCAACCAGAGTTTTATGGTGGGCGGCGATGTCTTTGTAGATTGGCTCGAACATCGGATTATCAGGCATGATGTAGTTTCCGTGGGCGCCTTTGATCTCCATGCCGATGTTCTTCCAGATCTTCACGGCAATCGCGCCCTCGGCAAAGTTCTGGTTCAGTTGCCGAATCGCTGCCTGCGCGAACCCTGGCTGGCGGAAGAGATACGGGTCGAACGTTGTGCAAAAGGCAGCGTGTCCATGGCTGGCCGCAACGTATTGACGGAGGTCATGAATCTCGCGCGGCAGGTCCTTTTGGTAGGGGTCTGTATCATCGTCGACGGCGATGTCGAGCGTGTGAAGGTTCAGCTTTTCAATCATGGCGATGAAGGCGGGATTCGTCACGAAAATATGACTGTGCGTATCAATCGGATCGAGTGCAGTGAAAGCCTTGAGTTCCACCGGCGTAAACGGGCCGTTCACCGCGACTGCCTCTGCCGAAGGTGAAGGAGCGGTTTTCTTTGTCTCCTGCTGGCTGCAGGCTGTCGAAAACAATGCTATGAAAACTATGACTAAAACTTTCTTCATGGCTGCTTTTCCCCCCGATAGGTGCGTCCGCAGCCACACTTCTCCAGGCCGCGGACATTGTGATAGTCCCAAGAATATTACCGCGTCTTTGCCCTGGCTCATCCACCTTTTTGTCTGAGCGCCGGCGGCATGCGGCGCACAAATGAAGGGGGCCGCGGGCCGCACTGACTTCAGGCCGGATGAGTGAGCATCGTGCGCAGGTGCTGGAAGCTGACGCGGGCGGCGGCCATGGAATCGCCCCAATCGGCGGCCGAGTCCTGCTCGATGGCGAAGTGCTTCATCCCCGCAAGGCTCGCGTACTTGAAAATGTTCTTGTAGTCGATTTCGCCTTCGCCTACGGGAACCAGCCGGGCGGCGCGCATCCGGGCCAATTCGTCAGGCACGGGCGGCAGGCATTTCAGGCAGGCAACGTCCTTGACGTGCCACAGAACGAACCTGCCAGGATGTTTGCGGAACAATTCTATGGGATCCTGCCCCGCCACCGTGACCCATCCGATATCCATCTGCATCGCAACAAATTCCGGATCGGTTTCCGCCAGCAGGATGTCGTAGGGAGTTAGATGGGTTCCCTCGCAAGGCTGGAACTCCATGGCGTGGTTGTGGCGGAGGATTTTGATGCCGAACTTCTGCGCGAGTTTTCCATAGCGGTTGTAAAGCGCTGCTTCGCGTTTGACATCCTCAACGGTTAGCGGGCGCTCTACGGGAGCGCGATGAGCCGGTGCGGGCGGCCGGCGAACGGTGGGGCGCGGAGGCCGTGGTTCGCTGAGGCTGGTGTATTCGATACCCATGATCTGGAAGCCCGCGAGCTGCTTCTCAACCGCCGCGTCGTCTCCCGCAGTGATGCCCGAGTGGGTGCTGGGCATGCGCAGGCCAAGACGGTCGAGCATCTTGCGGAAGGCCTCCGGCGACATGTGGTTGTAGCCCTCAGCCGGCTCGATTTCCTTGTAGCCGATTTGCGCAACCTTCTCCAGGGTTCCTTCGTAGTCCCTCATAATCAGGTCGCGGACGGTATAAAGCTCCAGGCCGATCTGCGCGGCCCAGTTGGGAGCTGTTGCCGAGGACTGAGCCGGAGCAGTGGCCGCGCTGCCGACTCGTCCGGCCAGCGCCAATCCACCCACTCCGGTGGCGATGTTTTTCAAAAATTCCCTACGGCTTGCGCTTCCCTCTCGCTTCACGTTATCGGTCATGGTTCCCTCCTGCATTAACTTGATGAGAGTTGTGACGCTGGATCAGTATTTTGTGCTGCACACCTCAAAACCGGAGGTCTGCGTTATCCGCTTCCCGTGCTCAACTTCCGCCGGAGGAGCAGGCGGACGATGAAACGCGCCGCCGCTCTGCGCTGCCGCTGTGGAATGTGACGGAGTTTTCGTGGCCGCCTGTTGTCCGGATGCGAAAGCCCCAATTGTAAGGATGAAAGCTAAAGCCCCAATAAAAACGAAATATCTGCCCAGATTCGTTGCCCCCCACGTCATCTGATAGGCACTTGCGTAGTGCGCCGCGCATCATATCAAAACTGATGATGACGTGCAAACAAAAGAGAAGGTTGAATTTTTGAGTATCGCAGCATCGGTTGTGTTCTGTTGCGCGAGAGTTTTGGCGTTCGGTCAGATTTTGGTTTATTCTTGACGTTTAGCTGATAACCGCGCGCAGGATTTGCGCAAAACGCTCCGCAGATACAGGAAACCTTTAATCTCACCATGACAGAACATAAAGAACTTTCAACTGAACTAATGCTGCATATCTCCCAGCAGATTGAGGTCCCGCTGCACGGCCTGGTGGCCGTGATCGAGCTGCTGGATGAAGGCGGCACCGTACCTTTCATCGCGCGCTACCGCAAGGAGGCCACCGGAAATCTGGACGAGGTGAAGGTCCGCGCCATTGAAGAGAAGCTGACCTACTTCCGCGAGTTTGTGGCGCGGCGAGAAACGATTCTTGCCTCCATCGCCGAGCAGGGCAAGCTGACGGACGAACTGAAAGCTCGCATCGAAGCCACGCTCGACAAGAGCGAACTGGAGGACCTCTATCTGCCTTACCGGCCCAAGCGCCGCACCAAGGCAACCATCGCGCGCGAAAAGGGTCTGGAACCGCTGGCGCAGTATCTATGGGCGCAGCAGCCGGCAGAGGAGCCGCTCGAAGCCCTGGCAGCCGGTTTTGTGGATGCAGAAAAAGGCGTGAGCAGCGTGGAAGAGGCTCTGGAGGGTGCGCGGCACATTGTGGCGGAAATGATCAGCGAAGACGCCGACCTGCGCAAAGCCTTGCGGCAGGTGATGTTTGAAGAGGGCGTGGTGGTAAGCAGCAAGGTGACGGACGCCGTGGACGAGCAGGAAAAATTCAAGATGTACTACGAATACCGCGAGCCGGTGAAGGCCATCCCCTCGCACCGCATGCTGGCCATTCGCCGGGGCGAAAGCGAAGGCGTGCTCTACTTCCTGATCGAAGTGGATTCCCTGCGGGCCGTCACCCTGCTGAAGGCGCGCATTCTGCGCGAGACGGGCGTCTGGACGCCGCAGCTTGAGCTGGCCATTGAAGACGCATGGAAGCGGCTGTTGAATTCCTCCATTCAGGCGGAAATCAGGCTGGAACTGAAGCAGCGGTCAGACGGCGAAGCCATTCAGGTGTTTCAGGACAACCTGCACAACCTGCTGCTGGCGCCGCCGGCGGGGCCTATTTCCGTACTGGGAATCGATCCCGGAATGCGTACGGGCTGCAAGCTGGCCGTGGTGGACGAAACCGGAAAATTCCTGGACCACGACGTGATTTATCTGCACCGTTCCGAAGGCGAAAAGGAAAAGGCCGCGCAGACGCTCGAAGCTCTGCTGCGGAAACATCAGGTGCGCGCCATCGCCATCGGCAACGGAACGGCCTCACGCGAGACGGACGCCTTTGTCCGGGATTTTCTACGCGAGAGAAAACTGGACAGTATTTTTTCCGTG
>JAJYLL010000124.1 GCA_021787735.1 Acidobacteriota bacterium
GAATACACCTTTACTCTTTCCCGGGCCAGGCTTCTTCAGCCAGAGAGAAGCAAACCCTGCCCGGCAAAGGGGATGCACGGCATAACAAGGGGGCTGCACGCGCCCATCGACGGGGGTGTACGGACCTCGGCAAGGAGCCCAAAGGGCTTCCAAGGGGAGGCTAGACGGCCTCGGGGCGTCAAACCTCAGTCGAAGATTTGGGAAGAGCAGCGCGTCCAAGAATCCCTTAATGTGCCACGATGCCATCTGCCATCTTGAATCAACACAATCGGTCGGGGTGGAAACCGTGAAGCCGCAAACGAAGTGCGGATGTCCGGACACCGCTCCCTGTGTATTCGCAGCAGCCCTAAGGGAGGCTTGCGTTAACTGACCGAACCACCATGCCGTCTAGACTTGCCGTTTCCTTCACAGCGTCGGCCCCAGCCTTGAGAGGCAGGCCGACAGCGCGCCTCATCGGCGTCAGGAACATCGTAAACACCATATAATATCTATGCTCTTTACTATTATCCCCGCGCCAATGCACTACCAACTCAGCGACATTGGTCATCGTGCAAACAGATTGAGAGATGGTAGTTGTCCTTCGGAAGTAACTGCGGAGCCGTCGTTTCCGATCGCCAGCACAGAGCATACTTTCCCACTTCCGTTAACTAAACTTCCTTCGCAAGGCCGAAGGGCATGATCATGGCAAACCTGCACATTAACTTCGCCGCGCTACTGCAAGCTTTCGCTTATAAGGCGGACGATCATCCCGTCTAAGCGCTTCGTTTTGTTGGCCGCGTCTGCTGTGATCTGGTAATTTATGGCCATCTTTGGGCTAGGATGTGGCAGGAACATCGGGAAGATCATCTCATATTTGCGGTCCTTACCACCCTGATCCTGCGCTTGGAACCACAGATCGGGAACCCGCTCCCCATTTGCCGGAAAATCCTTCTGCAATATCGATATCTGGCTCTTAGATGCGGCAACGAAGTTGTCGTTTCCGGTAGTTGGTGCGTAACTTATCTTTCCCCTTTGAATGGAAAGCGTACCCTCACAATTCCCGAACGCGTGAATGTGGTATGCGGGAAGATTTACTGATCCGCCCGCCCTGATTGCCTTTTCGGCATCGTCCTCTGCATCCATGAAATCATTGATCCCGAGTTCGGCCACCGCCTTCCCTGAGAGCAGTGTTCCGTTGTTCGGTTCAACCGATAGACCCTCCCTGAATTGATTTAGCGCTTCCGAATACTCCTGATTATCCATGAACCGGTTGCCTCGATCGATGTAGGTCTGGACTGATTTTGCGATTCTACCCGTAACATTCCCCACTGTGGGAGTACCGCCGCCAGATGCTGCCGACCCGCGTAGGGACCTGCCATATTGCCCATCGAATGCCAACGTGTCGCCCTCTTTGGGGTGAGCCACCTCGCCATTTGTTTTCGGAGCACTTACAAAACGAGCCATCGCTTTCGTGCTTTCGCTGATGTCAGTGATCTGGAGTGACCCCACAGTGTGCTTTTCGCTGTAAACCACAACTCCTTGAGAATTCCTAATTGGGATCTGAGCAATTATGTTGAACCTATCACCGACCTTGAGATTTGCGGTACTCGGAACACCGATGACAAACTGTCCCTGGCCGACGTCCGCGAGTATCTTGCCCTCTCCAACCGAAGAAACTTCTGAACTGAGAGTGCTGGTTTCGCGAAGAGACGCTAGGTCATCGTACGCATCATTAAGTTGGCGCACAGCGTCTTGTAATGCTTGGTTGGAGGCGCTGGTCAATAAACTTGCCAAATTCGATAGCGTTCCTTGACCCTGACCTGCGATGTACAGATTCCACATGGACAGGAAGCTCGCACTACCGGTATTGTCTGCACTGCCGTGGCCCGAAAAGCTGCGGACGACCTCGCTGGTTCTTACGTCCACAAGACGGACATCGACACGCACATCCGCCACGTGCTCATAGGTCGCAACCTGTTGCCAACCCACACCGGGAACAAACTGTGATGATACGGATCTGTGCTCGTTGTAGGTATAGTCAGAAACGGTTCCATCAAGCTGGAAGTCCGCACCGACCAGGCCTCCTTTTTGCGCGAAGCTCTTCGGGTTGGCCAGCCCAGACTTACCAAGGTTGAGTTCCTGCTTTAACTGTTCGAGTTCCGCACGTTCAACAAGAGTGTACTTTCCTGCGGCGCTAATATCGGAATCAAGAATTGCGACGAGTGAGTTGCCGATGTTGGATTTTGGCAGCGTTGCAGGGTTTCTGAGACCGATTACGGCGAGCTTGATTCTGGGCCCTTGCCCCCTCAAATTAGCTCCAGATATCAATGCCATTATGACCAGCAAGATTGAATACCGCTGAACGTTCCGGAAATGAGCTGTCCTCCACATTTGCAATCCTCCTTGTCTAACCCTATCGATTCGATACCGCTTGAACTGGCTGAGACAAATACGCTTCCAAACGGCAATTTGTGTGTCAAACCCGGCCGTAGCACTGTCCCATCTAAGCTCATTCCCCGCGGTCAATTCCAAAGGCGAACAGTTTGCCGCCCGTCAGCCCCATTGTCTGAGCGCTCGTCGCGAAGAAGAAGGCGTACTCCCCCGGTTTGAGATCATCCTTGGGAACAACTTTGTAGACCCCGGCGCGAACGCTATCAGCCTCAAAGGGCACATCATCCTTCGAAGAGACCCCGCTCGATATGCCCGTAATACCCGCTCGACCAACGATGACCTCGCGTTCGTCCTTCTTCTGGTCGAGTTTCACCAGTGAAAAATCACTCGGGTTAGTCGGACCTTGTCCCATCGATCCCGCGTTTGTCGAAAAATAGAAATAGAAAGTTGGCCGCGGTTCTTGCACGCGAATCGTAGCTTGATGGCCCGGTATGGCCATTTTGTAATTCGCCTTGGCCAGGCCACCGCTCATGGCCATTTTGAACATGCCCCCGGTCTTTTCCCCGGACGATGCCGTCGGCTCCAATGTGATCATTTCGTGACCTGTCGAACCTTGCTTCAAGAGATATATTCCAGGAGCGTGAGGAGAATCTGGATTATTGGGGTCAGCCGTAGGAGCTGCGGCAGTGGCGGGCGCGGCGGCCGGAGATCCGCACTCGGCCATCGCTTTCAGAACCTCTTCGCTGACGCCTTCCGACTTCAGCTTGATCAACTGGCTGGTGCCGGTGTCGAATTTGCAGGCCGATGATTTGATTTTTGCAACAATCAGTCCGTCAGAGAACTTGGCTTGCACCATCTGAATGACGTCCTCATTATGAAGCACCTGTGCCGACCTTCCCTGCGCCATGGCAGGAGACACCGTCGCTACAACGCTGAGCAGATAAAGCAGAAACACAGAAGCGGCCACGGCAACAGCACGCTCCGCATAACGGCCAACCTCCTCGCCCTTCCCACAATGAATTTTCCGTATGAAACCTCTCCCAATGCCACTCCATTTCATGATGCCCTCCTTCAGTCAAGATTCGTGTTGTTGCTTCAATCATTCGCAAGGTTTCGGCCCGATAATCACGCCAATGTTTCTGACCGTCGCGGGGCCTTCAGCATTCGCTAATTCACGACCAGTGTGACCGTAGTTAAGTGTTGGAGGCTGCCGGAGGTTCCCGTCACGGTCAACGTATAGGTGCCACTGGGCGTGCCCGGCGTGGTGACTGTGCTACCGCCTCCACCACCGCCGCCGCAGCTCACCGCGATAGCGGCCAGCAGGGCCGCCGCTGCCAGCAGAGGAACCTGCCGCCGGCGTTCATTGAAGGCCAGGGCGAGCGTACCCAGCATGAGCAACAACAGCAATGCAAACCACCATTCGTGCAATGAGAATCCACCCGGCAGAGGCGGGCCCCCTCTCGGCCCCGGCGGAGCTAGCGAAGCACCAGTGGTCGTTACTTTCACGGTGACCTGCGCAGGGTTGGTGCCGTCAGGCGTAACCGAGGCAGGCGAAACCGTGCACGTTGCCTTTGACGGCGCGCCCGTGCAAGCCAGCGAGACGGCCTGGTTGAAGCCACCCTCGGGCATCAGCGTGAGTGAGTCGCTCGCCGAGCCACCCGCCGTCACTGTAATGCTCGATGGGAACCCCGAGGCGACTGCCAGAGAAAAGTCCATGCCTGAGCCCGAAAGCGAAACGGCCTGAGGGCTTCCCGGCGCGTTATCCGTAACACTTAATGTGCCGGTGCGCGTCCCTGCCGCCGTTGGCGTGAACGTAATAGTGATTGTGCAAGAGGCGTTTGCAGCAAGGCTTCCCGGGCAGTTATTCGTTTCTGCAAAGTCGCCCGTGGTCACAATCCCCGAAACTGTCAGGCTACTGTTTCCTGAATTTGTCAGCGTCACGGTCTGCGGGGTGCTAGTAGTGTTCACAGCCAGACTCTGGAAGGTGAGGGAGTTTGGACTGAAGGTCACGAATGGAGCTGCACCTGTTCCTGACAGGTTTACCGTCTGTGGGCTCCCCGCCGCGTTATCCGCAACGCTCAGCGCGCCTGTGCGTTTTCCCGTTGTCGTCGGTGTGAACGTAACACTGATGGTGCAGGAGGAAGTTGCGGCAAGGATGCCCGGGCAGTTATTTGTTTCAGCAAAGTCCCCCGTCGCAGTGATGCCTGAAATCACCAGGCTGGCGCTTCCCGAGTTCGTCAGTGTTACCGTTTGCGGCGTGCTCGTACTGCCCACGGCTTGCGACACAAAGGCCAGGCTGGTCGGTGACAGCGTGACCGCGGGCACCGCAGCCACGCCGGTCCCAGTAAGACTCACGGTCTGCGGGCTGTTCGGCGCGTTATCTGTAAAGCGGAGTGTTGCGGATTCGCTCGCGACGATTGAAGGCGTGAATGTGACATTCACCGAACAGGTTCCGTTGGGCGCCACGGATGTCCCACTGCACGTGTCCGCACTGGTGGCGAAGTCCGCGGCGTTTGCGCCCGCTAGCGTTACGGCACCTGTCCCGAAAGTCAAAGTTGCATTTCCACTATTCGTGATCGTCAGAGTTTGCGGCGTGCTCGCGGTATTGACCACCTGATTTGAAAATGTCAGATTCGTGGTTGAAACAACCGCTAGGGGTGCATTCGTGATTCCGCTGACCACGAAAGCATCCGTTCCTCCGCCTCCTGTGTCAACGACTCCAGCCGGCGAATTAACAACGCCTACCCCCGAAGATGTTGAGGCAGTTGGCGTGCTGACGGTTCCGGATGGGGAACTGAGAGTACCGGTTTCAGTTCCTGGTGTCCCGCTAACCGGTTGCCACAACCCAACGTTGTTAGGGGCTGATCCAGCGACTATGAGAGTACTGCCGGACGTCGTAATTCCTTGTCCCGCGGTAGGGCTACTTCCGGTCCATCCTTCGCTTGACAATAGATTTCCGTTAGTGTCGAAGGTCAGGAGACCTGCCGCTGGAGACGGGCCGTATGCATCAATGGTCCCGGTAACGCGCAAATTCCCGCTCGAATCGAACACCAAACTCCCGGCACCATCCCAGCCCGTAGATCCCTTCCAGGTCTTGGCCCATACCTCATTGCCAGAGGGGTCCACTTTAAGAACCAAGAAATCAAAGTCACAAGTGCTGAAATTCGCGCTGCTACATTGAGCTGCCTCCCGCCCTGCGATGTAGATATTGCCCCCTGTATCCACTTGGACAGCCTTCGATCCCCAAGCTTCATCCTCGCTCGGGCCGGCCCAATTGCGGGTCCACAGAAGGTTGCCTGAACTGTCATACTTGAGCAGCAAGATTGAATTACGGGAGGGAGATACGGAATAATCCCAGCTTATCCCAGCTTCAATCGCATTTCCGCTCGGGTCGACTGTGACCGTGTAGGCTGAATCGTACGTGGCGGGGCCCTTCCAGGTCCGTGCCCAAAGCAAGTTTCCGCTAGTGTCATACTTGAGCAGGACCGCGGCGAACCCGAAGCTATAGCTCTCAGCGGCAACGTAAAGATTTCCCGTCGCATCAATCACAACGTCATATCCGACATCGTAACTCGACCCGCCCCAAGTCTGGCTCCAAAGAAGGTTTCCTGCTGAATCAAACTTCAGAAGATAAACGTCGTTTGAGCCTCCACCGAAGCTAGTCGTGCCGCCGGTCACGTAGACGTTCCCGGAGCTGTCCACAGCAACGCCGTTCCCAGCTTCATCCCCCGACCCGCCCCATGTCTTTGCCCAGACCAGATTTCCAGTGCTGTCGTACTTCAGCAACAACACATCTTGTCCGCCGGCGCCAAAGCTGCTGGTTGAGCCTGCGATGTATACGTTGCCGGCGCTGTCCGTCGCAACCGCGCTGTTAGAATCACTCTGCGCACCGCCCCACGTGCGAGCCCAAGTTGATCCTCCCAAGGTCCCTTTGCCATTGAGGGCAACAGACTGCTGACTGCCCGATGCGTCGTCTGTTATCGTCAAGGCGCCTGTAAATGATCCGGTGCCGGAGGGATCAAAAGTGACGGATATGGAGCAATTGGCGCCGACAGACAAGGTTGCAGGAGAGACTGGGCAGTTGTTTGTCTCGGCAAAGCTCGAAGGGCTTGCTGCAATGCTTGATATCGTTAAGGCCGCCGTTCCGCTATTGGTCAATGTAACGATCTTGGCTGGGCTTGTCGAATTGATCGCCTGCGAGGCAAAGTCCAGGCTTATGGGAGACAAAGTTACAGCGGGAGAGCCCCCGCCACCTGTGACGCCGGTTCCAGTCACAAGGATCGTTTGTGGACTGTTGGTGGCGCTGTCGGTGATCGTGACCTGCTCGGCAAGTGTTCCTGTCGCGGTGGGCGAGAAACTGACGTTAATGTTGCAGCTTGTGCCGCCGGCGAGCGTGCCAGCACCTGAAAGTGGACAATCGCTGTTGATCGTGAAATCGGTCGGGGCTGTGATGGCCGTGATCGTCAGCGCGTTGATGCTGTTATTCGTCAGGATCACCGTCTGCGCTGCGCTTGTTGTTCCTACCACTTGGTCCGCGAACGAGAGGCTTGTCGCAGAAAGGGTGGCTGGGCCGCTAAAGGCGGTCCCGTTCAGATTGATCGTTTGGGTACTTCCATTCGCAGCATTGTCAGTGATGGTCACCGTGCCCGTCTGGGATCCATCCGCCGTTGGTGCAAACGTGACGCTGATGGTACAGTTTCCGCCTGCCACAAGGCTGGTGCCGCAGTCGTTCGTCTCGCCAAAATTGGTACCCGCCACTATGTCGCTAATCGTGAGATCAGTGCTGCCGTTGTTGGCTAGTGTAACGGTCTGCGCTGGACTGGTGGTACCCACTTGCTGCGCTGCAAAATCGAGTGTCGAAGTGGAAAGCAGCGCGGTCGGCCCCACCGGCAGCGGAAGCTGGATGTCCCAGACGCTGCGGCCATGAGAAGCGGCACTCAGGATGCGCGCGGCACGCTGCAGCTTCAGGCTCATGATGGCAACCACGGGCAATCCCGTCCCCAACGGCGCCCAGGTGTCGCCGCCATCAGCCGATTCAAATACACCGACGTCCGTTCCGGTATAGAGCGTATTGGCAAAGTCCGGGTCCAACACAATATCATTGACGGGAACATTCGGCAGGTTGCCGCTGATGTCCGTCCAGGTCGTGCCACCGTTGGTGGTCTCAAATACGTGACCGAGTGTGTCGGTGAATCCCGAGTAGCCTGAGAACGTCGCGTAGGCGGTCTGCGAGTCTGTGGGGTTTACGGCAATCGCTGTCACCGAGCGGTTCGGCGTACCGTTCGTAACAGGAATCCAGGTTGCCCCCGAATTTGCATTGGTGGTTACCGACAGCCTGCCGTCCCCGGTACCAACATATACCGTGTTGGAATCGCCTGGAGCTACCGTGATAGTCGAGATTGTGGACAGCGTACCCTGGGTGCTCGAAGTCAGGTCGCCAGAGATTGGTGTCCAGTTCGCGGCACCGTCCGTGGTTTGATAGATTCGATAAGTTCCAAAGTAGAGCGTATTCGGGTTTGAGGAATCCATGGCGAGGGGAGGAATGAATGCCCCGCGGTCGTTGCCGTCAATGCCGTTGTCAGCCACAAACGTCGCCCCGGAATTGACCATCAGCTTGTAAAGAAAAGTGTATGGATTCGGAGGAACGTATTGGCAACCGGCATAAAGCGTGTTCAGCGTACTATAGTCAAAGGCTGTCTGGCCGCCGTCGCCGCAGGCAATCCAGTCCCACGCTGGCTGGCCCGTATATTCCTGGGTACCATTGTCCTGCGATCCGGCAAAGGCGATGTTGGAGGTCGTCGGGTTTAGAGACATGCCCGGGTAGAACTGGGTCAACGCCAACTGTTGGTTCAGGTCAGTCCAGCTTCCAACCCCGGCTGCACTGAGTGAGGTGCTCCAGGCTCCCCCGTCGTTGCCGACGTACATCGTGGCGCCATCGCTCGAGAAAGCGATGGCGTGCATATCGGGATGAATAGCGTTGCCGCTAGAGTCTTGGGTGATGTCAGACCAGGTTACACCTCCGTCGAGCGAGAGATATAGCGTTCCCGACACCTTGCCCCCCAGTAGAACGATGTTCGGGTCGGTTGGCGAAACGGCCACGACATTGTCATACCAACATTGCTGACCACAGTAGGGCGGTGCGGTTACCAGTTGCGTCCAGGTCGCGCCTCCGTCGGTAGTTTTATAGACGCCAAGGGTCGATGTGTTTCCGCTGGCGGCGCTGCCGGCGCCGGCGTAAAGCGTTGTTGGGCTGGAGGGAGCAATGGCCAGGCTGATCCGCCCAGACTGGGAGCCGGGGAAGGCTGTGGTACCTGAGCCGTTGTCCAGCGTCCAGGTCAGGCCTGCGTCAGTGGACTTCCAGATGCCGTTGTTGCTGCTGGCGCCGTATCCCACGGACGCATACACATTGTTGCCGTTTGTGGGATCGAAAACGAGGCCCGTAACCATATAAGACGTTTGTGCCGTTCCTAGTACCTCGGTCCAACTCGTTCCGCCATCCGTCGAACGGTATATCCCCGAGCCCAGGCCGCACGAGAAGACAGCGCCCGCCAAGACGACTTGGTTGTTGCCGGGATCCACGGCGGTGGAACCAATATACGCTCCACCGCAATAGGGCGAATTCGAGCCGAAAGGCCCCACAAAAGGGCCGGCCAGTTGCGTCCAGGTCGAGCCACCGTCAGTCGATTTCAGGACGCCCGCCCCCGCATAGCTGTCGCCCGAAAAGTTCTCTTCCCCCGTGCCCACGTAAATCGTCTGGGAGTTTCCGGGATCAATGGTGATGGAGCCCACGGCAAGCGAAGGCTGATCGTCGGTGAGCGGTGCCCAGGTGTTCCCTCCGTCCGTCGTTTTCCAAACACCGCCTTGCGCGCCCCCCACGTAAACGACGTCGGAGTTGGTCGGGTCAACAGCCAGCGCCGTGATGCGGCCGGAAACTGGATTGTAGGCAAACGGCGTCGTGGTTGGCTGCGGCCCGACAGGCGTCCAACTAGTTGAGGAGATCGCTGCCGGTTGTGTCGCGCTGCTGGTTGACGTACCAGTCGAGGTTGCCGATTGCTGTCTGATCTGGCGGCTCGTAGCTCGTTGGGCAGCTTCCATCTTCCGCAGCTGCTGGAGCGCTTTGAGGCGCGCGCCTGGCGGAATGTGTTTGTTTGGATAGGCGCGCTGCTGATAGAACCACTGCTGCCGCAGGCGAATGATGTTCGCCGGTTCAGCCGGCGGGAGTCTCTTGGGTTGTTGAGCAGGCGATACGACTACACTGGAATATACCGCCCATACAAGGCCAGTAATAACCAGAAATCTTTTCACTGTAGGAGCCATGACCCCCTCCCTATTTCATAGTGCTTGCGCGCCATTACCATAGCTTCCCGCGCAGGCCCCACTCCACGCCGGAAAGCTGCTACCTATGAAAGTTACTTTTGCGTGTTCATAAGCGATGATCTCCTTCGGACCCAGCTTGCCGGTCTCGCCCGGCGCTCTCTTCGACGGCTAGCTCCGGCTGAAATAATCAGGTCCGGCCCCCGGGAGAGATGCTGCGCAAGGGGGGCCGCGATGCTTCTAGATTTGCTCGTGCTTTGAAGACGTGAAGTGTCTGGGGTGCGGGACCGATTGCTCGCCCGAGCGAGTCTGCAGGCTTGCCTAGGCGCTTCCTTCTTCAATCATGGCCAGTCGCCCGGTGCGTAGTTGAACCTTTGCGGCGCGGCCATCTTGAGCAATCATGTTGTGCGCAGCGAGTGAAGGGGTAGATGATGAATGTTTACTTTAAAGGGCATAACCGCCGTCCCCTAATCCTCTCCATTCGACGCGATTCAAATAAACCCCTTTCAGCGGAACGCGACCGAGTGCCGTGACGTCCCTCTCTCTTCTATAAAGGCTAAGATTTCTTTCTACCTGTCCTTATGGGCGCGAAATATAGCGCATGCATGGCCTATAAAAAAGTGTGTAACTTTTTTGGTGGATAGATCTAACGCAGGAGTCATTACATGATCGGTTAAAGTGACGCAGGAACCCGGTCACCTTGCGGAGGCCACCTGTCTTGTTGAGTCAACAAAAGGGAAGACGCGTTCCAGAAGATTGAAGGCGTGCCTCGCGCTTAATTGCGCGGGTTTACAAGGTATTTAAGAGCTGAGACTGAGTCGATGCAAGATACGCTTTCCCCGTGGGTCGAGAGATAAGTCTTTAAGGGGCGGCCAAGAGGCCAACCAAGACAGGAAAATACACTTCTCTTCCATTGCTTGCTCCAAGGATTTGAAGGCTTCGTTATGTCGTCCGAGGGCAAAATATAAAGGGGCCATGTCGGTCGCGGCAATGTACATTCTGCTCCACCGGTCAAGGAGCACCGACAGCACATTTTCGGCATCCGAGGTCCGGCCCGCCCTGGCGTAAACTGAGCCCAGCAGTGCCAGTACAGAGGAGTTGTGACCCGACAATCCCGCGGCTTCCTGCAACGAATCGATTGCCTGACCGTACTCCCGTCCAACCATTCCATCAAGCATGCCCAGATAACAGGGCGAGAGATAGAAATTAGGGTTTTCTTCACGCAAGGATATAAGCAGCGATCTTGCTTCATCAAGCCGGCCGCCAACAATCAGAATTTTGGCCGCGTGGGAATTGACTACCACTGACGTCATTGGCAGGTCGGCAGCCTGAGCATGACGGACGGCATGAACAGCTTCATCGTAACGGCCGATGCTTACAAGGTGTGCGGAGTACCAGCAATAGGCACTAGGGGCCTTATCATCAATTGCCAAAGCTCTCTCAAATTCAGTGGTAGCCGCAGCCCAATCCCAGTCATACGCCGAAAGGATGGCACCGAGCAGCGCGTGGGCCTCGGCATTGTCATCGTCGATTTCGAGGGCCTGCATCACGTTTGCCCTGGCATGCGGAATAACCCTCGTGGGAGCGTCTCCCCAAAGGGCCATGAAAAAGTAGCATTCTCCCAAAGCAGAGAATGCCAGACTGTAAGAAGGGAACAGTTGAATTGCCCGCCTGAAGCAGTCCATCGCGGCGTGCAGACTTTCCGGAGTCCGCATGGCCCAAAGTGCCCTGCCTTTCCGGTATTCGTCGAAGGCATGGCCGTCTAGCGGATGAGTTGTCGCGATGGAATGCCTGCGGGTAGCTACGAGTCGGTACGGTTGGCCTTTGGGAAACGCAATGATAACTGGATCATCATGTCCTTCTTCGCTGTAATAGTCGCGAAGACGCTCGCGCAGCCTTCCCGCTAATCGTCGAACACTGGAATCAAGCAGAGAGTCATAATCATCATCACCTAGCACCTCACTGGCAATCATCGCTTGGGAAATGCGGTGATGGTTGTTGAGAAGGGTGTGCTCGGTGAGAAAAGCCAATAACTTCCGAACTTGACCAGCACGCCCAAAGGCTCTGCTCCCCAAAAGCCTATCACGCTGGTCCTCGATTTCCTCAGGAGAAATGTGCCAAGCGATTCGAGTGGTCTCTGGCGACCTCATGAATCCCCCCTGAACTCACTATGGAATCGCTATCTGGCAGCGGAGTATATCACAACGCAAACGGGATTCAATTATTTGAAAAAGTAATTGCCGCAGATATTAACAGCTACGTTTAGCACAACACGAATGATTGGGCGGGGGCTCAAGCGCGATGAAAACTCACAGTCCGTCTCCGCGCCTACGAGGTCGGAGCGGGGTGAAGGGTAAAACGAAATCTGGCGGAAGACCTCGTGATACGCAAACTCCATCAAATGCAGGGACTCTTTTGGCTCGTGCTGCAGTCATGAGCCCCGCCCTTGTTGTCAGCCATTTCAGCACAGACTTCGATGGATCCCCCTAATGGAAGTTGATTCACAGACACTCCTTCTTTAATTCCACCGCGTAGTTTGAACCTCTCGGCGAAGCTGTGCCTCGGCTTGGGCGAGAGCTTCTTTCATCATGACCCAATCTGGAATGAGACGCTGAATCCAACGAGCCAGCCATGTGACGTGGTTATTGATGATCTCAGGCATGAGCTG
>JAJYLL010000125.1 GCA_021787735.1 Acidobacteriota bacterium
ACCTGGTACGCGTCCAGTTGGAGAATAATCGGCGAAAGCACATACAGCTTGGGTGAAGTGCAATGCCGAAAATGTCAAACTTCTACTGCCACCCCGGCAGAGCCGGGGGGTCTCCTAACCGCACTAGGCCCCGCTCCGGAAGTTCTTCCCTGAAATACTCGATCCACTGGTCATGGATCAGCCTCCGCCGGCGTTTACCCAACGGGTCAGGCAAGATCCTTCGATTGCAGGTGCAGAACAAAAAGAATGCCCGCGCGAACCGGACGTATTGCTGCCAACGATGACTGGCCTCCGCAAAGGCCTCCTGTCCCTGGACGCGGATATAGGTGCGCTTTGCCCGTTTTCGCAACCGCTCTAGCTTTTTGATCAGTCGACGGCATCGCACTTTGTAATTGGCCGGACAGGGTTCAAGGTGCCCGTGCCGGGCCATCATTTCCGTTGCCCGGACGCCCAGGATGCAGGCTGCCAGTTCGATGGGGCCGAGACGCAGCCTTCGCGATTGGGCTTCAAAGGAGCTGGTTGCAACGGCAGCCACACGAAGAACAGTAGCCTGACAGTCTGGGCTGAATGCGCCCTCATCCCTAAGACCTGAAATCGGAATTGTGGTATTGCGGCGGGGTGAGACCGGCGGGGCCCCTCGGTCCTGCCAACGATCATGGGCGATAACCAACCGAAGCAAGCCGAAACGAATGAGCATGGCCTCGTCTCGGGTGACCCGGACTGGGCTGGTGATATTTCTTTTGGATGACATGAGAGTCTCATGGACATTGAATTTAGTCTTCCAAGGGCTCTCGATCAGAATCGGCGTGGCCCTCGACCACAGGAAAGATTTTAAGGTCTTTTCGGATTCAGCAACCTTTCGCACAAAGCTATGCGACCGGCATTAGTTACAGGGAACTCATCGGATTCACAGGCTTTATCAGCTCTTAGCCACACGTATCGACGAGCGGGATTCGAAATGGAACTTTGTTGCGTTTGAAAACATTGCGGCCCCCCGCAACCAACGCTTTCATATATTTACCCACCAACGCTATATTCGACGAGGGACTGGAGGGGATGAATAAACTCTCACTCCCACGAGTTCCGCTCGCCTCAAGCACAGACTTCCTCCTTCGGTAGAATCATCTTCACAACATTGCTGCGGACATCTCGGGGAAAGTTACTGACTTCGGGGTCCTTCCCGTAAAAATCTAGCGTCGTCTGAATGTCCGCATGTCGCATCAACTTCTTTTGGATTTCGATGGGCACGTTGACAAACGACTACGAAGCCACCTTGTGGGAAACACCTGTGAGCGGCGTCGTTGTTCGTTGTCCCGGAAACAGTGCACCGTGCGCACCCACAAGATCCTCCAATCACTCTGAAAACTTGTAATCGCCCATTCATACTGTCTTCATCAAGTTGTAACAGTGAGTAGCGATAATTGGCTTGCACCTTGCCGTAGACTCAATGCCCGATCCATTGAGGTGTCCAGGTGTGCCTCCATGGCTTGTCTATAGGGTTGCGGCATGAAATAATGCATCACTTCAGGGCCAGCGCTTTTGACGTGGGCAATACTTTCCCGACGACAGGCGTCTTGACTCCGGGAAGCCGTCGACAAGTTGTGGCTAACGACGGCTTGAGCATGAGAAAACGGCAAAGTTTGTTCTGTGATTCATATAACCAAACAGAGGACGGACTGCTGCATGGTTGGAATGTTGAAAAATCTAGGAGGTACAATTGAATTCGCATAAGAGTGCGTCGCGTGTCCACTGGATAGCCTTCCTGGTCATTTTAATGTTTTCGCCTTTTTCTGCAGGGCAGAATCTGATCAAGGTTACCGCTCCTGAGATGAACATTCCCAATCAGGGAGTGCAGATCACTCCCCTGGCCATCCCGAATTCTAAATTCCAGACGCTCAATCCCCGGCTGAAAGATTTCCCGAATTATGTCGTTGGTGGTGCTGTCACAACGGTTGTGAGTCCTGACAAGAAGACGCTGCTGGTTCTCACCTCCGGCTACAACCGGATGAACGACAGCCACGGGATGCGCGTCGCGTCGGACTCCAACCAGTATGTGTTTGTCTTTGACATCTCGCACAACACTCCGGCACAGACGCAGGCGGTCCCGGTGCCCAACACCTACGGCGGGATCGTTTTTGATCCTGACGGAAAAACGTTTTACGTGTCCGGCGGCGTGGATGACAACGTCCACATCTTTGACCTCGGCCCGAACGGCTGGTTCGAACGCGCCGGCAGCCCCGTTGCGCTGGGGCACGACGGCAAAGGCGTCGGGCTTGACGTCAAACCGCAAGCTGCGGGAATTGCGATCACAGCCAACGGCAAGCAGATTGTCGTAGCCGATTACTACAATGACTCCATCTCAGTCCTCACCCAAGAGTCCAGCAGCGGCTGGACGAAAACGGGAGAACTGGACCTGCGTCCGGGGAAAATTAAGCCCGCGGAATCTGGCGTCCCTGGGGGCGAATACCCGTACTGGGTGGTCATCAAGGGGAACAATACCGCCTATATCTCCAGCCTGCGTGATCGCGAAATCGATCTGGTGAAACTGGGACAAGTGCCCCATCTGACACAGAGGATTCGTTTGCGCGGCCAGCCGAATAAAATGTGTCTGAACGCTGACGAGACAAGGCTCTACGTTGCCCAGGACGAATCCGATTCGGTTGCGGTGATCGACACGGCTGCCAACCGGGTCGTGAAAAACATCTTTGTGGGCGGGCCCCCGCAATTCTCTTTGTTCTCATCCGGGGAAACTGGAAACAACACCAACAGTGTCACTCTCAGTCCCGACGAGAAGTTCCTTTACGTAACCAACGGCACGGCGAACGACGTCGCTGTGGTCAACCTCAGGAAGAAGAAAGTTGTCGGGCTGATCCCCACCGGATTGTATCCGGGATCGGTCAGCTTGAATGCCGATGGAAGTTACATGTATGTGGTGAACGCCAAGTCGCCGACGGGGCCGAATCCCGGTTACTGCTACGGCCGCGGCGTTAAAGGGAAAACCTCGGGCCAGTGCAGTTCCGCAAACCAGTACGATCTCCAATTGATCAAGGCAGGCTTGCAAAGCTTCCCCACTCCCAAGTCGTACGAGCTTCAACAACTCACCGAGCAGGTGGCAAAGAACAATCACTACCAACGCAAGGTCAGCAAACAGGATTGGGCAAAGATGGCTGCTCTCCGCAAGAAGATCAAGCACGTCATATATATCATCAAGGAAAACCGCACCTATGATCAGGTGCTCGGAGACCTGGCTGTCGGCAATGGCGATCCATCGCTCACAGAATTCGGCCAGGCCATCACGCCCAACTTCCACGACCTTGCGACAGACTTCGTGGACCTCGACAACTTTTACGACCGCAGCGAAGTGAGCTACGACGGCTGGGCATGGTCAACTTCGGCCAGAGCTCCCGACATTGTTGAAAAGCAATTTACGGTTAATTACGCCGGCCGTGGACTTTCCTACGACACCGAAGGGAACAATCGGAATATCAACGTCGGCCTGCCAACCCTGGCCCAACGACTGAAAGCGAACCCCTTGACACCGGACGACCCTGACGTCCTGCCGGGCACCGTAGATGTCGCCGCCCCTGACGGGCCCGACGGGGAGGAAGGTACAGGCTATCTTTGGAACCAGGCCCTGCGTGCTGGACTCTCCGTCCGCAATTACGGATTTTTTGTCGACCTCAGCCGTTACAACCTGACGGGTCCCGTGGCGAAATACAATATTCCCGAAGTCACAGATCCCTATAAGACACGGACACAGGTCGCGTTCCCGGCAAACCCGGCGCTCGCACCTGTAACCGACATTTACTTCCGTGGGTTCGATAATTCCTTCCCCGACTATTTCCGCTACAAGGAATTTGCGCGCGATTTTGACGCAAGATACTCACACGGCGGAATGCCGTCGCTGATTCTGCTTCGCCTGATGCACGACCACACCGGTGATTTCGGAACCGCCATTTACCACATCAACACGCCGGAACGCCAGCAGGCCGATAATGACTATGCCGTGGGGTTGGTCGTGCAGAAGATCGCCCACAGCCGGTATGCCGGCGACACCTTAATCTTTGTCATCGAGGATGACTCACAGAATGGCGCAGACCACGTCGACACACATCGCAGCATCGCCTTCGTTGTCGGTCCATACGTCAAGCATCACGCGGTGGTTTCCACGGAATACAACACGGTGGATTTCGTCCGGACAATGGAAGTAATCCTCGGCCTCAAGCCTCTTAACATCAGCGATGCCATTGCGGTACCCATGGCCGATGTTTTCGATCTGAACCAAAAGAACTGGACCTTCACCGCGACGGCATCTCGCATGCTGGTCGGCACCGGTCTCAAATTGCCTCCTTCGGTGACGAAACTCAAGCCGCTTGAGCCAACCCATAACGCCGCCTATTGGGCAAAGGTGACGCGCGGAATGAATTTCCGGGTGGAAGACGATTTCAATTTCAGCCGTTACGACCATATCCTCTGGAAAGGTCTGATGGGCAACCGGCCGTATCCTAAAGGGCCCACCGGCCTCGATCTCAGCCGCAATCGCGCTGCGTTGCTTCATCCTTACCGCATCAGCGAAGGGTATTCCGCGAAGGCGCAATAGAACGGAAGAGCGTTCTAGCGCGCAGGACGCTCTCCTGCGGTTGAATGAAAATCGAGCACGTGCCAATGATCTTGATGGGTCTTCGAAGTGTAACAAATATTTAGCAGAATTGTGAGTTCGCAGGGCTTGCCCTTACCAGAATTTACTTTTGCTGCGAATCCTCATACCGGCCATCGGTCCTATCGCACCATAAGTCAAAAACATTAGCCGCCAGGTCCTAAGAGGGCAATTAGCGGCCTCAATCATCTGCTCATTTAGGCAGGCCCGGGCCACCGATGTGCTTTGCAATCTTCTTGTTTATGGCCTTCAACATGCCATTAACCTCACCTTCAGCCGAGACTGCCATGAATGAACCCCTTATATAGTCCTCCCAAACCTTGCTGCCGTTCACGAAGCACTCGGCAAGGTTCTTTCCTCTTTGTCCCTTAACCTGGTTCACGGTTAAGTGGAGATGGTTAGACTTGCCGGATTTCTTCATATTCTCAGGAACTACAACCCGCGCCACGGCATCTCCCGAAGGTGGCCTGCCCGGGTTTTGGTACCCGCGGAAGAGAGAGTTTACATCCAGTTTGAGGGGCCTGGTCTCTTTATACCACTTCCAGAGTGAGTTTTTTGGCTTCTTCGAGGCCTGTCAGGTCGCGGCTGGCCGCGACCTGACAGGCAAATTCGTTCGGTGTCCTCTCCCCGAGAGCCCTGTGAGGACGGCTCTCATTGCACTCCCTGCGCCAGCTCTCGATAGTCTGCCGGGTCTGGGCCAAGTGGTGGAGGCTGTTGAGTGCGGCGGCAAAATCCGTGGCGATCTTTAGGCATTCCGCCGAGCAAGTGCTGATGTGTTGCTCGTGGTAAACATCAGTGAACAACATCGTCTTGACAGCTTTTCCTGTCTCGCCTCGCGCCAAGATCCCAGGCGGGTTGCTGGCGATTGTCCACTCCCATCTATCGCATTTGACGGACACGGAATCAAATGCGGCGAAACGGATCGTGTAATAGTGCGGGCCGTATTGGGAACCCGCGGCGTTGTTGAACTCGGCGCTGCTGAGAGAGGTGCGCATGCTCTTCGTATCGATCAACTGGGAGGTACGCTTATTGACAGGAACATACAGCAGTCTGGCAGCATCCATGATCGCCTGCCGCGCCTGGTCTAGTCCCATCTCCAGCGCGGCCGCAACCGGCTGAGCCGCTTGCACCTGCGCAGCAGGCACAAGCAGCAGAACGACAACCGCTACAATACTGAGAAAGTATCTCATCTGACCCTTCTTTACTGCGTCCGCCAAAACACGACGGGTATCGGTTAATTAGGAAAAGCGAGTGGAAATTACTTGTCCCCCGTGGACCGCTGCTGCCCCGCTTTGTATCGCCACGCGACGATCTGGTCACGCGCCTTCTCGGCGTCGGCCGCGCCAGGGACTAATTCCAGATAATTCTGCATGTGCTCGATGGCGTCATCATAGTCGCCCAGTTCGCCCGCAACCAGGGCGGCATTGAACCAGCCTTCCGGCCAGGTCGGGTCGCGCTCGACCGCCATTTCGTAATAGTTCAATGCTTCGGCCGGCTGCTTTTCTCTTACCGCCTCTTCCGCCGCCAAGCGAAGCCCCCGCGCCTCTTCCGGCAGGGGCGGTTTGGCGGCCTGCGCCCGCCAAGTGGCGGCGCGTTCGGCAAAGTCACGTAGTGGAGAGTTCGTCTCCCTGGCGAATGTGCGCAGGAAGTTGAGGCTCGTCGCAAAGAGCCTGGCATCCCGGTCAACGTCTGCCTCTGTCTGTTTGGGTCCGGCAAAAATTTCTATTTGGCTCAGAGGCGGAGGCAGTTTCTGGTGCGAGTCACTCTTGAAAGTGCGCGCATTTCTCTTGTGGGAAGGCGAAACGTCCTCCTCAAGTGTCTTGAGGTCTATGACGAAATGGCGATTGGAAACATCCAGTTTTATCGTGTCCGGAGCGAAGGTCAGGTTTTCAGGGTAAATCTGGGCAGGCGCAGTCCAGAAAGACAACTCCAAATCAACTTCTTGACGTTTGACCACCGCTTGCAGGTAGCGGCGCGCCTGCCAGTGGCTCATAGTGGGCGGATTGGACATGGCTTTCTGCGGTTGTGCCGCTGCCGGTGCAGAGGCCCCGAGCAGCATCATAAGAATTGCAACCAGCAAAAATTCCGAGAGACTACGTTTCATGGCTCTCCTATAGTTGTCTGAAGCACGGCAACGCCGTGCCGAATCTCACCTGCCAGGGTTGTTCGCCTTGTCCTGCCAGATCACGGTCTGGTCGCGCGCAGCTTTTGCATCCGGGGCATTGGGGACCAGTTCCACGTACCACTGCATGTGCTCAACGGCTTGAGAATAAAACCCCAATTCAGCCGCAATCAGCGCTGCGTTGAAACAGCCCTGTGGCCACGTCGGGTATAACTCAAGGCCAGCCTCGTAGTAGTTCAGCGCTTCCTCGGGTTGTTTTTCCTTAAGGGCGTTTTCTGCCAGCACGCGCTGTTCTCGAACGGCCTCCGGAAGAGGGGGCTTCTGGTTCAAGGCTCGCCAGGTCGCAACCTGCTGCGGGAACAACACCGCCCGGTCATCAACTGCGAGGGCGTGTAAACGGTTAACGGCAGCAGTCAATGCCTCCGCAGCATTGCGAAGCACATCACCTTGAAAGTCGCCGTTGGCGTCCAGATGCAGCAAACCGACCAGCTTGCGGGTATCGCGGTCCTGAGAGTCGGCTTTTAGGTCACAAGAACCGTAACGATGACACTTAGAAGAGACGCTTTGAAACGTTTTGGGGTCAATTCGGTAGTGCTTCTTTCGACCCTTCGCATCAACGCCATCAAACTCAATGCTGTCCTTGGCAAACTGAATGCTGCCCCGGCTGATCGATTCGACGTGCGCCGATGGCCAGTTACCGCGCCTTTGTACGTGCACATGTTCAAAGGCTGCGACGATTATGCGGCGTGCCTGCCACATGCTCATCGAACCCCCAGTGGGATGAGTTTTCGACGGGCCGGCAGCTTCAATTGCAAACGGGAGCAGAAGAATAAAACCGGATAACGCAACGGACTTCCAGATACGAGATTTCATCGGCTCTGCTTCACTGGAGTTGAAAGCGACCTTGGCAGGCGGGGTCCAGTGGCTCAAAAGAAACGCGAAACTCTACGGACGACAGAAATTCACGGCGATTATCCGGCACTGAGGCGTGTCTGTCAATAGTACGAAGGTTCTTGGTATTGAAGTCTATTGTGGTTGGTTCGCGGCTGCAATCAACACGCGCACAATTCTTATCGGAAGCTGGGAAGTAGTCAATTTTGCCGTGCAATTCCGGGCGACCCGGCGCTAGAATCACCTGTTTCGAACCCGTGTTGGATAAGGGGGTCTTCATGAGCAAGCGGTGCGTTCCTCTCCTCGTCGTCCTTCTGGCTGCCAGTTCCCTGATGGCACCTGCCTTCGGACAAAATGTTCCACCAGTTTCAGCCCCAGTGTGCGTGCCAGTTCCGGGGATACCCTGCCCCGGCTCAGCGGTCGGTGGTGCCGACAGCATGAAGGCCACAATGCAGGGAGAGATTGCCGCCACAGTAGTGCAAAGTTTCCTGCAAATGCTCTTCAGTAACGACTCGAAGGCCAATGCACAAAAACAGAAGATGATGGCTGAGCTGGCACAACGTCAGGCCGAGGCCGAGAGGCAGCACAAGATTGAAGAGGCCAGGCGACTGGCGGCCATCTGCGCCCGGCTGCAGGCTACGCTGAAGCTGAGCGACTTACCCAAACTGCACCTGAAGACCGACGAAAGCACGGGCGCCAACAGCGGCCTGCATCTCAAGCTCGGCGACAGTAGCGACGGCCATGCCGGTGTGCCGGGTTTGCCGGGCATCGCGCTGAATGACAATAGCGGAGACGGCAGTAACAGGCCTTACGGCATCAGAGGACTGCCCGGAATCTACCTCAACGGTCCCGCCACGCCGCCGACCTCAGCAACTGGCGGCTCGGTGACTTCCTCCGCCAAGCTGCAATTGAAACTGGGTGACGGCGATAGCTCGTCCGCTCCGGTGGCAGTATCCTCTGCTCCAATATCTGGCATCCAGACCCCGGCGGCGGGCTCCGTCCCCGATCCGCGTGATATGAGTCCCAAACAATTGGCCGATCTGGCCACACAGGTCAACAATCTTTCCCCCGAAGAACAGCAGCAATTGATGGAAGCCGCCCGCGCTTCGGCCCAGGGCGGCAGTACGCCGGTGGTAAACGTTCCCGCCTCGGGCCCGCCTTCTGCCGCGAGTTCCGGCCAGCCTGCAATGGCACCACAGTTGCAGCAGATCGCCAACTCCTCGCAAGCAGCGGCCACGGCTCCTGGACTGGAATCGGCGGCAGCGGGAGCACGACAAGGTTTTGACACCGCCGCCGGTAGCGTGCCAACCGCGGTCGCTGTTCCGGTCGGCACGGCCAAGCCCATTACGGCCACAGTCAACCAACCTGCCGCCAGCAGCGCTCCGGCACTCCCGGCAGAGCATTCATCTTCTGCTTTCCCAGTAGCGGCGCTTCAACCGCCGACGATTAGCCCCTCGCCATCCGTCAATAGCACGCCACCGCTTGCCCCGGCAGTTCCTGCTGACAGGACGAGTGCGGCAAGTGCCAGCTGCCCGCCCGGCATCGCGAAGGTGGTCCCTTCGCGCCAGCAATTACTGACTGAACTCGCTGTGCGGCGTGCACAACTTGAGAGTCTCGAGAGCACTATCTTGCGCCTGAACCGCACCATACAGCTTAACCAGCAGCAGTTCGCAGTATGGCAGGACGAAGCGCAAGCAGGGCTGGATCGCGTCAAGGGACGCATTTTCGACCTCTGGACTCAGGGAATGTTCGACAGCTTCGTTGAATCCAAAGAAGAAGCTTTCGATGCGCTTAAAGAGGAAGGAAAGCTGACAGTTTCCGATAAAGAACAATGGCGTAGGCTCAAACTT
Organism: Acidobacteriota bacterium; assembly: GCA_021787735.1. GTDB lineage: Bacteria > Acidobacteriota > Terriglobia > UBA7540 > UBA7540 > SCRD01. Next base: position 9,521 of record JAJYLL010000125.1, read on the forward strand.
GCCAAAAACCTCAAAAGTTTCGATGACTTCCGCAAATGGGTTATGGAAGACAAGGGCAACTGGGAGGTGGTTGAAGAAGGCGCACGGCAACTCGTCGACCATTTACCGCTCGAAGCGGAGGCAATGTCCTATGTGCGCTGCGGCAAGGATCTGATCGATAATCTCTACGACTTCACGGACCTGACTGTAACCTGGAACTACGTGCAGCAGTTGGATCACAACTCCAATCAATTCCTCGTCGCCGTGCGGCAGAACGGCGAGCGAATGAAGGCAATCGTGGAGCGGATACAGCAGATCCAGAGGCAACTGAATTCGACGCCTGAAGGACCGCCGGCTGCTTCACCGTGCCGTGTAGCGCAGGCGAAAGAAAGCTAGGCGTCGCAGGCTTCGAAGCCCGGGTAAGGTGAGCGTGGAAACAGCCCTGGCGTGCACGGCCTTCAATCTTGTGCAGATGCGGAGGATGAGAAGCCAACCCAGCCCGGCCAGCTGAAACGGGAGCCTGCTTCACCCGCCTCCACACAAGGAAGGAGAAGCGGTGGTGGCCGAAGCGGATCGAAACCCCGCTTAGTCACTCTTTCCTTCGCTCCTCACCTCAGTTGTCACACAAACTCCCAAAACATAGCAAGAGACAGGAGGAGCCCACCGGGGGCCCTCCTGCCAAAGCCGTTACTGCACCCTAAGCGTGACCAGGCAGGTGTGTGTCAGGTTGCCGGAAGTTGCGGTAACCGTCATGTTGTAAGTTCCGGTAGGCGTAATGTTGCTCGCGTTGCTGCTCAACGCGCCCGAACTGCCACCGCCGCACGCCGCCCACAACGTCACCAGCAGCGCCAGAGCTGCAAATGGAGCGAAGCGTCTGGCGCGTCCGCCCTGTGAGCTGAGTCTGGCCATTACGATCAATCCCAGCAAACCGAAGATGGCCAGCCACACGCCCATGGGCAGACCGCCGAATGGCGGTGCAAACTTACCTGGGCCCGGTCCCACCATTGCGTTGCCCGTGGTCGTCACTTTCAATTTGATTGCAGTGGGGTTGATGCCGTCCAACGTGACTGACGCAGGTTGTGGCGTGCAGGTCGCTCCTTTGGGCGCGTTCGCGCACGACACATTGATTGCCTGATTAAAGCCACCCTCGGGCGTAAACAGTATGTCAAAGTCCGTGTATCCTCCGGATGCAACGATCAGGCTGGTGGTGCGCGGCGTCAGCATAAAATCTGCGCCTGCTCCCGAAAGCGCCACTGTTTGCGGGCTACCGGGGGCATTGTCCGCAATGGTCACTGTGCCGGAGCGGGTACCACCTGCCGTGGGGGTAAAGGTCACCCTGATGGTGCACGAGGCTGAAGGCGCAATCGCCGCGCCGGTTGAACATGTTGTCCCGGTCGCGTCGATCGCGAAATCTCCAGAAGCCACAATACCCGTAATTGTCAGGTCGCTGGTCCCGCTGTTAGTAAGAGTCACAGACTGGGGAGGTAACGTCGTTCCCGGTTCCGTGCTTCCAAACGACAAGCTGGAAGGATTCAGCGTTACACCCGGTGCAGTTCCTGTACCGGAAAGAGCTACCGTGCCGGAGCCTGCGTTTGAGGCAATGGCAAGGCTGCCCGTCCGCACGCCCGTAACCGTGGGCGCAAAGGTGACCCCTACCGTACAACTGGCGCTCGCTGCCAGCGCCGTTGTGGTGGAGCAGGTGGTGCTGTTGGCATCCACGGCAAAATCGCCCGTGGTGGTGAAGCCGGAGAAGCTAATGCCGGACACGCCGGTGTTTGTCACGGTCACGGTCTGGGCATTACTGGTGGTTCCAACTACAGTGCTCCCGAACGTCAGGCTGGCGGGAGAAATCGAAATGGCCGAACCCGTCCCGTTCAGAGCGACAGTCTGAGCTGTGGGCGAAGCATTGTCGGTGAACGTCAGTGTGCCGGAAAGCGAACCGGCAGTGGTGGGCGCAAAGGCCACCGCTACCTGGCACATTCCGCCCGGAGCCACCGTGCCAGAAGTCGTGCAAGTGGTCCCGGTGGTGTCAATTAGAAATTCACCACTGATGCTGACGGAGGAGAAGGCCAGGTCTGTGGCGCTGCCGGTGTTGGTGACAGTCACCATCTGGTCCGCGCTTTTCGTTCCCACAACCTGCGGGCCAAAGGTCAGCGTGACGGGAGAAACCGAAACGGTGGTGATGGAGCCGGTACCCGTCAGCGTGAGGGATTGAGGGCTATCGGCTGCATTGTCGGTAAAGGTCAGACTGCCCGTGCGCGTACCGACCGCCGTAGGTGAGAACGTAATGCCCACCGTACAGTTCCCGCCGGCAGAGATAGTTGATACACAGGTGTTTGAGTCAATCGCGAAGTCGCCGGTGATACTCACCGCCGTAACCACCAGATCCACCGTCCCGGTGTTGGTCAGTGTCACGGTTTGGGCCGGTGAGGTTTGTCCCACCGGCTCCACAGGGAAAGTGGGCGCGGCTGACAGGCTGACTACCGGCAAGGCCGTAATGGTCTCGCTGAGCGGCTCGCTGAAGCTGCCCGTACCGCTGCCCAGCAGGAGGCTGACGCTGTTGTCATATTCATTCACCACCGCCAAGTCCGTGTGGCCGTCGTTATTGACGTCACCGGCTGCAACAAATACCGGCGCCGACCCGGCCGCATAGTTCACTGTCGGCTGGAAGGTGCCGTCACCTTTGCCCAGCAGGATGCTGACGTTGTTGCTGCCGGAGTTCGCC
>JAJYLL010000126.1 GCA_021787735.1 Acidobacteriota bacterium
AAGGCGACATGCGAAAGGGTCTCCGGGCGCTTCTGGACGAGGGGCCAAAGCAATTGGAAATTCTGCGACACCTTCAGAGCTCACCCGACGCCAGCGAAAAGGACCATGCGAGCTCGCTTCAGGATGCTATTGCCGACATGAATGATACGCTTGGCGGCGCGACGCAGGCGCTGGCCGTCCAGCAAAAGAAATTTCCGGAAATGGCGGAGAAAGCCAAGGCCGATGCAAAAGCGATGAAGAAGGAACGCAAGGAGCAGGAGAAGCTGAACAAGAAAGAACGAGAGATGAGGAACAAGCATCGCAAGAGCGAAAACCCTGATGATGCCGGTGGAAACTGATGGTTCCCTTGCGAGGCCGTTCCGGTTTAGCTGACTCCCGGCAACTGGTGCTTCCGCTCCGCGCGCCGTCGTCCCCGGAGTTTGTGTTCGCTCGTGCGTTTCGACGTTTGGGAATCAGGCGCGCGATGCCCGATTTCCACGTTGAATACCGCCCTTTCTCCAGCCTGCGCAGCAACATTGCATTGAGGGGGAACCGCGCTCGCGTTCATATTTCAGATGTTCTTGCGGAGGCGCCCCCGATTGTCCTTGAGGCCCTTGCGGAAATCCTCCTTGCTCAACTTTTTCGCCGCCGGGCCTCGGAAGAAGCGCGGGAATGTTACATGGCTTATATCTTTGAGCCCGCCGTGCGGCGGCGCGTCGATGAGGCCCGCCGTTCCCGGGGCCGCGTTCGGCTGCTTCCCGCGCGAGGCCACCATTTTGACCTTGCTGAAATCTTTTCGCGCCTGAACCAGCGATATTTTGATGGCGAACTGTCTTCCTGTCGGATTGGCTGGACACCTCGTCCGTCGCGCAGTGTTCTCGGCCGCTATGATCCTGCTCACCACACCATTACCATCAGCAGGAGCCTTGACTCGGAATCGGTTCCTCTTGAAATCGTGGAGTACCTGGTTTTTCATGAGATGCTGCATATCCGTATTCCATTGGAGCGGCGCGGGTCGCGCCGGGTCGTGCATTCACGAGCATTTCATGAAGCGGAAAAAGCGTTTCCCCACTACGGCCGCGTTCGCGAACGCCTGAAGAAGATATTTTCAAAATAGCCCTCCATTTCAGCAATGGCATCTGCTAGCATATGTGCCGCCGTTTCCTGGAAAGCGAACAATTCCAACCGAACGGGGAGGTTTTCCCATGGAGAAGGGATTTCAGGCTCATACCAAGCGTTTCTGTTTCCTTTTTTGTATATTGTCCTTCGCCGCTTTGGGCGCACTTGGAGCGACCCCTCTCAGCGTGACATCTCCTGACGGGAACCTTACCGTTACTTTTGAATTGAAGACGAACCCCCAGCCCTATCTCCCGGGTATGCGCGCGTACTATCGCGTTTCTTACAAAGGCCAAACCGTCCTCAAGGACTCGCCTTTGGGTCTTGATTTCAAAGACCAGGCAGCATTGGACCACGGTTTTGAAATCATTGGATCGCAACGCGCGTCGCATGACACGACGTGGACAGACTCCCTTGGTGCAGTGCGATCGGTGCGCGATCACTACAGCGAACTCACCGTTTCACTTCGCGAAAGCCTGGTCCCCGGCCGGCGATTAGATTTAATTTTCCGCGCGTACAATTCGGGAATTGCATTTCGCTATTCGCTGCCGCGCCAGAACGGGCTGGACAAGTTCACCTTGTCGTCGGAGGATACCGGTTTTTACTTTCCCGGAAATCCTTCCGCGTTTGCTCTCAATCTTGGCAGCTACAACACAAGTTACGAAGGCGAATTTCAGCCCGTTACCCTGGACCAGATCAAGCCAACTTCGATCATCGGCATTCCCTTGCTGGTGCACATGCCGGACGGTCCGTGGGTCGCTATCCTTGAAGCCGACCTTGACGATTACGCCGGCATGTTTCTGGGTGGGGTCCGCGGCATTCCTGGAGCGCTGAAGAGCAAGCTCTCGCCCCTGCCGGGCCATTCCGATGAGGCTGTTATCTCCTCGACGCCGAAGGACAGTCCGTGGGACGTTGTGATGGTTAATTCCACTCCTGGCGGACTGATCCAATCTGATGCCCTGATCCTGAATTTGAACCCGCCTTCTGCTCTTTCAGATCCTTCATGGATTAAGCCCGGCAAGGCCGCCTGGGACTGGTGGTCGGGCAGTTACGCGAGCGGAGTCAATTTCAAACCCGGAATGAACACTGCGACAATGGAGCACTACATCGATTTTGCCTCCAAAGCTCATTTTCGTTACATGCTGATCGATGCCGGGTGGTCGCCGCGCGATGATATCACCCGTACCGTACCTTCGATCGATATGCCCGCAATCCTTGCTTATGCAAAGCAGCGCAACGTCCGCATTCTGCTTTGGATGTACTGGTCGGCCGTTGACAAGCAGATGGACAAGGCTTTTCCGCTGTTCGAAAAGTGGGGAGTGGCGGGAGTAAAGATCGACTTTATGAATCGTAATGATCAGGAGATGGTGAATTTCTATCACCGCACGGTTAAGGCCACTGCGGCACATCATCTGGTGGTGGATTTTCATGGGGCATATCCACCTGACGGCTTGCGGCGGACTTACCCAAATCTCCTGACGCGCGAAGGCGTGATGGGAATGGAATATAACAAATGGAGCCGCCGCGAAACACCGGAACACCTGACAACCATTCCGTTCACGCGAATGCTTGCCGGACCGATGGATTACACGCCCGGATGCTTTAATAATGCGACGCGCGAGCAGTTCCAGCCGCGGCAGATTCAACCCATGTGCCAGGGGACACGGGCAAACCAATTGGCCATGTATGTTGCGTACCTGAGCCCGCTGGAAATGGTTTCCGATTATCCGGAAGACTTAATTGGCCAGCCCGGGTTTGAGTTCCTGAAAAAAGTTCCGACGGTGTGGGACGGGACCCGTGTCCTGAATGGTGAGCCATCGAAGTACGTTACAATCGCGCGCCGCCAGGGCGGAGATTGGTATCTGGGGAGTATGACGAACTGGACGCCGCGAGATTTGGACGTTCCTCTCAGCTTTTTGGGTCCGGGCAAGTGGGACGCAAAGATTTTTGCTGACGGCCCCAATGCTGATAAAAATGCAAAGGACCTCAGTATCCGGGCCAAGCAGGTCACGGCTGGCGATACACTTCCGCTCCATCTTGCATCAGGCGGCGGAGCAGCGGTGATCTTCTCACGTGCCAAGTGACTAGCGCCGGACCAGAAAGAAAGGGAGGGCCACTGTTCGGACCCTTCCTTTTCATTCTCCATTAAGTGTGATGTGGATCATCGGCGCCAGCCACCCGACCACTTTGGAATTCCCTGTGCGTCACGCAGGACCAGAGTTTTATCACCTTTCTTGACCTGACGGGCAATCAACGTCTCAGATCCACCGATTTCGGCGGTTGCTCCCGTCACCTCAATCTGATCACCCTTCTCAAAACTGAATCCCTTTTCCTTCAAGAAGGATGCTGGCCCCAGATGAACATCGAATGTTTTGTCTTCTGCTTTCAAGGTCAAGTGGGTGCCATTCCATCCATGGCGCCCGGTCACGGTCTTGATTTCCTCAACGCTTCCTTTCACGGTCTTTTCAGTTGCGGGATTGTACATTCTAGCCTGCTGGCCAGGCCCTTGTCCCTGCTGGGCAGAGGCTATTGGAAGTACCAGCAAAGAAAACGTGGCAGCGACCGCGGCTAGATAAAGCACTTTAAGACCTCTCATTCCTGCTCCTCCTTCTGTCATTTCTTCAGGCTCCGACGCCCATCTCGCGCTGCATTTTGCGATACTGTTCCTGCCACTCCTTCATCGATTTCTCCATATCGCGGGCTCGTTCACGGACAAGCTTTGCATCAGGATTTTGCTGGTTCAACTCAGCATCCACTTTTTGGAGGTTCGTATTTACTCTTTCGCGGAGCCGGTCCATATTCTGAATTCGGTTGTGGAGCGCCTCTTTCTGTTCGTTGGAAAGGCCAGTCATTAATTGCTCGTGTTCCTGTTGCATGGTTTGGAGCCGTTCGCGAATCTGGTCGCGCTGTTGCCGCGCCTGGTCTGCGTTGAATTGAGCCCCGCGCGCATCACGTGCCATCTCGCGCGCCTGTGTGCGGATCTGTTGTGCCGTTTGATCGCAGGTTTGCAGGCGATCCCTCTGTTGGTCTGTGGCTCGGATGCGATCGCGGTCCCTTTGCTGGGTTCCCTGTCCCGCAGCCGTTCCCATCTGCCCGCCCTGTTGTTGTCCCTGGCCCATCGAGGGACTTTGCCCTTGTGAGCCGCCTCGTTGCCCGCCGCCACCGCCTCGGCCTTGTGCCGGCAGGAGAGTGGCACAAAATGCCACGGCCACCACAAGCGAAAGAAGGGTCTTCTTCATGATGTTTTCCTCCGTTCGAGAGACTTCAATTCCCACTTTGCTGCCATGATACTAACGTCGAGCGGAGGTCACAGTCCGTGACGGCTGCCACATAGGTCTGTGAGGTCATTCACCTGGCGTTCGTTTACTGTAGTGCTGAACAAAGAAAACGCCTGTAATGTGTGTAATCTACAGCCTAAGGATACTTTCCTCTGAAAGTCAGGTCTTTACCCGATGGTCTTTGTACCCGTTCTGCTTTAAGTAGTAAGTAACCGGGAGTGCGGAGGGGCAGCAGTAATTGGAATTGCCAGGGGGTCTTAGGAACCGCATAGTGGGGCGCTGGTTTCCTGCTGCAGCTCTCTTCGGTTTTGCCCTTGAATCAAGCGACCGAGGGAACTCTGACTCTTGGGGGAGGGAAGGATTCCTTGCAACGTAATGTGTATGCTCTTGTGGCCCACGAGCGCGCGGAACCGTGCCAGGCGCTCAAGTTGATCCTCAGGCGGCTGCACGTAGATACTTTCAGCGTTGGGAGTTGTGCTGAAGCAGCACACTTGCTTGAGCAAACCCAGCCACATTTGATCTTTACTGACACAAAGCTTCCCGATGGAACGTGGATCGATGTGGTTACACTGGCGGAAGACGCCGCATTCCCAATTTGCGCAATTCTCGTTGGGACGTTGAAGGACCCGGAACTGTTCCAATCAGCTCTAAATTACGGAGCTTTTGATTATATATCTCCGCCATTCGACACAGAATCCATCTCACGACTGCTTATTCAGGCAATGGCCTTGGTGCGTACGCGCCGAGAACGTGACTCAAGGGCGGCTGTTGCATAATCGATTGTCTCCAGCTCAGTGATGTGAACTTGCTGAACCGCGTGCGGGGAATGCGCAGAAGTCTGCTCGCTGAATGAATATTGCCAGGAAATGCTACTGTTAAGTAAGCAGAAGGCCAGCGCAAAGGCTGGCCTTCTGTCAATTGGCTCGTAGTTCCGTGTTACTTCAGACCTCGACCTCCTCAATTTCGCTGATGTGAATTGTCATGTTCTCTTCGTCCAGGGTGCCGGTTACCTTTACATTCTTTCCATCGAATTGTTTGGCCTTGTCCTGGTCGTCGAGTTGATAAGTCTTTCCGTCTTCACCTTGCAAAATATACTTGCCTTCCTGACTAGCGATTTTGCCCGTGAACCCTTTAGATTCAGTCTCCTCTGCGGCGGGCTCCGCTGGTTCCTCCTGTTGTGCTATCAATGAAACGATGGAACCTGAAGCCTGGACATTCCTCGCGGACAATGCCCACACGACCACGCCCAAGGCAGCCAACACTACAAGCAGAATCACTTTCTTCATTTTTCAATTTCCTCCTGCGCCTCTTTCTACTTTCTTGAGACTTCACACTCCGGCGCATTGCCGGCACTAACCTCCCACCGAAGCGCTGTAGATTAGACGAGAGGTTTGTGGCAAGGTTAATTGGAGTTTTGCAAAATCTTTTTGATTAAACGGAAGGCCCAAAACCCTTAGTTAAGAAGCGCGGGCTGTGTATTTCTAGAGCGGAATCATGGAGATAGCAACTTGCTCTTGATGGATACTTGCCCGTTTAGGCGGCGGGAATGCCCCGGCCGGGGCCCTGCTGCAACCCGGCCGGGCAAGAACAACTTGTACTTTCCCACAAAAGCCCACTTGGGCCTTTGGCTTACTTGCTGGTTGTCGTGAACTTGAAGACCGTGACCTGATGGAACGTCTCCCCAGGTTTGAGCTCGGTTGTTGGAAAGTTCGCATGGTTCGGTGAGTCGGGGTAGTGCTGGGTTTCCAGGCAGAATGCAGACCTGGGGCCGTATGTCTTGCCGCCTTTGCCGGGTATGGTTCCGTCCAGGAAGTTTCCGCTGTAGAACTGAATCCCCGGCTCGGTGGTGTACACCTCCAACTCGCGCCCCGAGTCAGGATCGTATGCGCGCGCTGCCAACTCCAGCCCCGGTCCTTTACGGTTCAGGATGTAATTGATGTCATAACCTTTCCCGAACTTTAGCTGCTGGTTGTCCTCATTGATACGCGCCCCGATTGCGGTAGGTGTCTGGAAGTCGAACGGGGTACCGTCTACTTTCATGATTTTCCCGGTTGGAATCTGCGTGGCGTCTACAGGTGTGATCTCGTCGGAATTAATCCAAAGCACCTGTTTCAGGATGTTCCCATTTCCTTCCCCTGCCAGATTGAAATAGGAATGGTTGGTCAGATTGATGACGGTATCCTTATCCGTGGTGGCGCTGTAGTCGATCTTGAGCGCGTTGTCTTTCATAAGCGTATAGACCACTTTTGCATGCATGTTCCCGGGGTAGCCTTCTTCGCCGTCTTTGCTGAAGTAGGTCATCTCCAGTGCGGGTTTTTCGCCAGGGATCTCTGTAGTTGTCCAGAATCTCTTGTCAAAGCCCTTGATGCCTCCGTGCAGACTGTTCGGGCCGTTGTTAACCGGCAGATGATAAACTTTGCCGTCCAGCGTGAATTTTGCGCCGCCGATCCGGTTTGCGTAGCGGCCGACCAGGGCGCCGAAATAGGTGTTGTACTTCATGTAGTCCGGCAGGTTGTCGAAACCGAGAACCACGTCGGCCATCTTGCCATTCCGGTCAGGCGCCAGGATCGAGACGATCCTTGCCCCGAAGTCTGTAATGGCTACTTGCATGCCATTACTGTTTGTCAGCGTATAGAGATGAACTTCCTGTCCGTCGGGCATTTTTCCAAACACGCTCCTTTTGATCCCAGTTTCCTGACTCTGGGTCTCTGTCGCCGGCTGCTTCCCAGACGTGCAGGCGCCTGTCACAGCCAGCAGAACTGCAATCAAGCCTACCAGTCCGAGAAGCCCCTTTGTGCCGCTTTCCCTGATGTTGTTAATCATGGATTATCGATTAGACCTCCCCAGTCGATTCAGATCGCCCAGCATTCTGGGTGCCTTGCAAATCTGTAATTCGACCGAACAGAATAGCACCTCATGTCCAGCTTTTTAACAGCAAGTGTCCGATTCTTCTAATTCGGTGCTTGCTGATTATACTGCTTTCCCATCCGCTGGCAGATCGTTGGGTTTGCTTGCTTGCATGAACATCCGCTTGACTTGTTATGGGGAGGCGGGTAGCATCTTTGTATTGGGGTAAAATCATTTCTTCGAGGAGGGCAGTATCAATGTGGGGTAGAATGAGCCTTACTGGAAAAGCAGTATTACTGGGTATGGCGTTGGCATTGTGCTTGGGTGTAACACAAGTTGGAAGCGCACTTCCCGGCGCTGCCCAGACTTCAAAGGCCAAAAAATCCGTCTATGTTTGCGCTTGCGGGGGAACGAAGTCCTGCCCATGCATGGCGATGGCGAAGAAGGAAGGCAAGTGCCCATGCGGGTCAGAGACCATGAAGGAAGTTCCTGTCAATAGTGCTTGGGCCAAAGCGAACCGGAAGGCACTTTCGCAATAGCTCAATACGTCAATTCTTGTTACGCTGGGGTGTGAGGGCGGCGGAAGTTTGCGTTCTCCCGCCCACACTCCGCGTTAACGTCAGGTTCTATCCATGCCAGGCTACCAACTTCTATTCAGATTTCATCAGAAGCTGACTTTGGTCGGCGGAGGGTCTCCTTGTTCCTAAGGAAACCTCCGCCGGTTATGGTGCGTTGCCATCCTGCCCCTTAATGTTATAAGCCTCGCGGAATCATGATCTTACTAGCTATTATCGAAAGCAATTGAGACTCTGCTGGGCACCTCATCTCCGGCTCCTGCTATTCGATCAAGCCCGGGAACCACCGGACAGCGTTTTCGTGGTAGATTTTGCGCACCACGCTCATCGGCAGATCCAAGCCTTGCACCTTGCGACCCTCGTATTCAAAAATCTCGCCGGTTGCGAAAAACTTCCAGCTCATGGCGTACTGATATTTCCACCGCTTGACGGACTCCGCGGGATTATCGTTATGGCGGATCTCGCCGTCTGTGCCGTAGCATACCCGGTCCTGATACTTGATCAGAAACGCCCGCACTTTATTTCTCGGTTGGGCCATCATGTAGCGGATGCGGGCGGCCGTATCGACGGCGAAATTCGGATAGCGGTCGAACCGCTTCGCAATTTCGTCCACGTTGGTTTCCATACTTCCCAGGTGCGCTCCCACCACGCGCAGATGGGGATTCATTTCCAGCAGATGGTCCCTTGCACTCAGGATTTCTGCCTTCGACGGAGCATTCGGTTTTCCGAACATATGCCAGTAGGGATTTTTCTTGTAATAGTTGTAGTCCGGGTTCATCGGGCCCATTTGCTCGAGCGATTCCCAGCAGGTGTCGGGTTCCGCCAGGTGAGCGATCATGGTCTTGTCATGCTTCTGGATATCCTGATAGATCGGCTCGAAGACGGGATCATCCGGCATTACGTACTTGCCTGAGGGCCATTTAAGCTCCATACCGATGTTCTTCCATATCTTTACTGCGATCGAGCCCTCGCGGAAGTTCTCATTGAGAATTCTGATGGTGTTCTGGTCAAAATTCTTGTCCTCAAACGTATAGGGATCAAAGGTGGTGCAGACGGCTGCGCGCCCTCCGGAATGTTCATGCACCTTCATCGACATGCGAAACTGCTCGGCTTGCGTCTGGTAAGGAGGTTCGTCTTTGCGGCCCACCACGCTGATGTTGACAGTGCGCAGGTTGATCTACTTCATAAACCGGTAATAAGCGGGTACGTCCTGAAAGACGTGCGCGTGGGTATCGATGGGTCCCACTTTCGCCAGTGCGGCCAGGTCCGATACTTCCTGTGGATCAACTTCCCCAGGGTGCTCCGCCGCTGTCAGATGCTGTGACAAAACCATCGCGGCTGCCACGCCGGCGACTATCAATAAAGCCACTGCCATTATCCTGAGGTGTTTCAACTCTGTCCTCCATCCGGCCCTGTTTCTTCAGCGGCGTTTCTGCTTTGAGTGAACTGATAATTTAGGGATCCTGCCCCATCGCTGGACAATCATACACCCGCAAGAGTAGGTTTGTTCCCACACCCTTAGAGGTTTCCAATCTCAATGACGGGCATCTGATTTAGGGGATATCGTCGGTTGCGGTCGCCTCCAGCAGGAAATAATTTATCTTGCCATGATTGTATTGTATGTTAATATACTATCCGATTATCGGGTTTTTACCCGATTGACCATTGAGCAATAACAGGGTGATTCTAGCCACTATGTAGTGGCTAGCTGACTGCGTGGCCTTTCTGTTGTGTTCAAGGTCCGCAATAGCTAGGCGGGTTGTTTGCGAAGCGGGTTTGAATCTCTCATTTGTTCAGGTTTTGGAAGCAGCACCAGCGGTGACCTGCAGGCGGGAGGGGGATATGTACCGCATGCGGTTGCCGGTTGTTCGGCAGGTTGTCAGGCTGTATATTGGGGAGTTGTGTAGCGGCTCAGAAGTGTTCTTCCTCCCTACGCGCCAGAGAGGGGAAGGCCATTCTGAAAGGTCTTTTTTAAGGCCAAATTCTCGAAAAGGAGGAGCCGCTTGATTACCATGGCGCGTTGTTCCTACCCCTTCATCACCATCCTTTGGGGCTCTTTGCGCTTGGTCAGCGGTCAAGCAGAACTATGATGGGACGATTGTCTCTTGCGGAGGAGTTGCGTGCTATTCGCGGCGGGGCCAATTCCAAAACGCCATTGAGGCGTTCGCCCGAGCCGGTAGAAAACGAGCGCCCCTGGAAGTCCGATATCGAGCGCATGGAGCACACCCTGCGGGACGCATTACACGCGATCTCACAACTTTCGGGCGTAGAACTCCCTGACAGGGGCGTCGAATCCGACGGTGAAAGCACCACTCTCTCTCGCTTGGATTGCACCACGATAAAAGACCGGATCCGCAACGACCTTGAGGCTTTTTCCGTCACAACGGTTTCTGAGATGTCCAAACAGGCGGAAGAGAAAGCCCGCGCCGCATTGACCGCCATCAAGAGTGAAGTAAGCAGCCAAGTCGAGCAGGTTGTCGGTGAATACCGAGAAAAACTGAAAGAGCAGGTTGTACCCGAAGACCTTCAGATTGACATCTCAAGGCAGAGCAGGGAAAGGATCGAGCAGTTGGTGCAGGCGCAGACGGACGAATTCGCCCGTTGGGTATGGATGACCTGCAAGGGGACAGGGACTCCCATTCCAGCGCAAATTGAGCGTCTGCTGGAGCCTTACGTCGAGGAAACTACCGCCCGTGTCATAGGGGGCATTCAGCAGCGCATTCAGGAGCATATTTCCGAGCAGGAAAACGTGATCCACGAACGGCTTGAGCAGACGACCAATTCTCTTCACGACCAAATGGCCACGTTTGAACAGACAGCACAGCAAATCTGTGAGCAGAATGCTGACTCGGTGGTGAAGGCATCCAGCGAGCGGTTGAACGCCACAGCCGAGGATGCCGCGAAGAGTCTGGAGAGCAGGATCCAGGAGCAGATTGACAGCTCTTTCGCCGGGATCCAGTCGCGCCTGGACAAAACGGTCGCATCGATGGTGGAAGAAATGCAGGAGAAGGAAAACGGGAGGGTACAGGCTTTCATGCGCCGGATGGATGCTCTGGCATCGGAAGCTGAGGTGACAAAAACCTCCGAAGTTTCTTCGCGTATCGAACAGGCTGCCGCCCAGATTTCGGAAACTTCTCTAAAGAATTTGGAGGAGCAAGCGAACGAATTGTCAGACAATACCCGGAACGAGCTGAAGTCGTTACTGCAGCAGGAAACCGACACCGCTCTTGGGAAGATACAGGAAGTGGGCCGGACGACGCACGAATCCCTGGAGCAGAATGCTGAAAGGGTGATGGGTAGATTCTCCGGGTTGGAAGAGGATCTCGCGGGCATGCGCCAGAGATACCTTGGCGATTGCCAGGGGCAGCTCTACTCGATGGTCAAAGACTCAATGGGGTCGCTGGAACCGACCCTGCAGCGGATTGCAGAAGAGAGAATGGCAGAGGTTGCTGCGGACATTCGCAAGTCGCAGGACGATACCGTCGCACAGTTCGAGGCGAGGTTGCGTGCGGTCTCCGAGGGCCAGTACCGTGGCCTGCTTGACCGCTTTCAGCAGGAGGCTGGAAACGTGGGCGTCCAGGCGGCGACGGAAGTTCACGGAGCGTTGCAGTCAGCATTGCAGGACCTTTCCAATAAGGTGGACGCTTCCTCCGCGATTTTGCGGGAACAGCAGGCGCAGGCAAGCTCCCACTTTGAGTTGTCAGTGAACGATACGCTTGAAAACTTCCGGCAGCAGCTTGCTCAGATTACAGAGGCAGAAAAGAGTGAGCACCGGAAAACAGTTGTGCAGACTGTTACGGAACTCCAGAATCGCCTGAGGCATGTGGCTGATTTTCTGGCCGAAGGCCTCCCCAACTCCGTTTAAGAAGGGTTGCAGCGTTTGGGCTTGCGCTGATACGAAACATTTCTAGCTTTGCCCGAAGCTGGGCCTTGTTGCTAATTTGGGCCACGGTATGACCTGTCATGCCGTGGCTTTTTTTCCTGGGTTGGCATGGCGGCCGCAGCCTGAACCATGTGTAGCTTCCGCCTGCTCCGTATGACCGGGCGCCCGCTGGTTCTGCCGTGCCTTGATCCACCGCTGAACCTTTCCCCTCTTGTAGGGTACTTCTCCAGGTTTCGCTCCGAAGTGTTGCCCCTTATCGATCACCACAACTCTGTTGAAAATCATGCTGGGCATGCCCGCCGGATACTGAAGCAGATCTTTAAAAGTGGCCTTGTCGCTGACGGTTTGCCGATTAAACAGTGCGATGTCTGCACCCAGGGCCGGAGCCCGGCAGCAGTTGGCGTGATTCAATTGTTACTTCATTAGATAGATCCCTGAAAGGTCAAAAA
>JAJYLL010000020.1 GCA_021787735.1 Acidobacteriota bacterium
GCTATCGGGAAGAACGGTGGGAATGGCCGCCCAATTCTTCTGCCCGGGCCAGCGTTTGGAATAGACCTCGTTGTTGCGGATGGCGCCCTGGTCACCCAGCAACTGGATGCGGAAGACATAGGGCATGATCGCTTCGACCGAAGATGCCACCTTGCCGATCGTACCGTCCTCAAAGCGGACCAGCGTGATGCTGTTGGGCTCGTACTCGTAGTGCAAAGGATTGTCCGGGCTGGTGTTGGCGTAAGCGAAGACCTCGACAGCCTTTTTGCCTACAAACCAGCGCAGACCGTCGGCGGCGTGGCAGCCTCCGGTGAGCAGGCTGCTGCCGCCCATCTCCTTCCTGATGTTCCAGTAATACTGGGCATACCAGGGACCGATGCCGTGCAGATAGTCGACTTCCGCAGCAAAGAGTTTTCCGATGAGCCCATCGGCCAGCATCGCCCGGATCGTCTCGAACAGAGGGTTCCATCGGAGGACAAAACTGACCACGGTCTTGACCTTGGCGGTGTGGACAGCGCCCTGAAGCCTTTGCAGTCCCTCTAGGTCGAGCGCCGCTGGTTTTTCAATCACCAGATGCTTGCCGGCCTGCGCCGCGGCAATGCCCTGCGGAACGTGCAGATGGGGAGGCGTGGCGATCACGACAATCTGAATAGCGGGATCATCGAGCATCTTTTCAACGTGTTCGTAAGCCCGAGCTCGTTCCAGATTGAACTCCTCCGTTTTGGCATGGGCGCGGTCTTTTTCCCGGCTTACAATGGCCCGGACCTCGGTGCGAGGGTCGGCCTGAAAAGCGCGGATGTATTCGCTTGAAACCCATCCCGTACCCACAATTCCCACACCCAGCTTATCCATCCCGAACCTCCCGCCCTATTTCTTCATGATCGATTTTCTGGTTGTTACCGGCGGCTATTCTATCAAGGAGCGGGGCAGAATGTTCTCACAAAATCAGGTGACTGGAATTACTGTGCCCTTTTGTAGTTGCCGGGACAATAAAGAGGGGAAGTTTAGGTCGGGTCAGACCCTCCGGAGAGGGAGGAAGGAGGGATCAAGATGCCTACCACGAACCTGACACTTAAATCCTTGCCAAAGTGGGCGGTTTTGGAGGCTCTGATGGTGGCCGTGTTTGCGTCGCTCGCCTGGATGAGCGAAGGAGCGGCGCCAAGCAAAACCCTCGAAAACCTGAAGACAGCTTACCTGGGCGAGGCCAATGCCCACGTGCGTTACCTGGCTTTTGCGGACCGGGCTCAGGAGGCAGAATTTGGCGAGGCGGCGAGTCTGTTCAGGGCTGCCGCGTGCGCAGAGCACGTTCAAGTAAAGAACCTTGCTGCCGTCTTGCGGAAGATGGGTTATGAGCCGGTGATCAGGATTAACACTCCGGTGGTGAAGACGACGTCAGAAAATCTTCGCAGATCGGCGGGCGGATGCGAACCTTTCGAGTGCGGCGAGATGTATCCGGCGTTCATCGAGCAAGCCAAGGCTGAAGGTAACGAAGACGCAGTGCGCGCGTTCCAATTTGCGCTGACAGGACAGAAGCAGCACACCAAGCTGTTCAAGGCTGCTCTCAACAACCTGCACAAGATGGATATGACGAGCCCCCTGTACTATGTCTGCAACGTGCGCGGCTATACGTCGGAGCACCCGGTCAGGCCGTGCCCGGGCTGTTCTGATAGGCATGCCAGCTACGTGCAGGTACACTGATTTGCGCAGGCAGTTGATTCGCCTTGGCTTTGGGGATCGGAATGTGTCTGAGGCGGCTGGGACTGAGCGTACGCAAAGGGCATTGTGGAAGGACGAGCTTGGGGTGCGTCGGCTTGAAGTGACGCGCGGAGACGCTGCTTACGCTTTGTGGACAATCTGCTCTGAAAGACCCCGGCTGAGAAAGAGGTCGCCCCCGGCCACCTGATGGATCGCGGTAGCGAGGTCTTCGACCGCACGGCTCTTCAGAATGTAGCCGCGCACCCCGGCCTCTAGGGCCTCGATAACGTAATGATACTCACGGTGAACAGTAAGGATAATAGTCCGCGCCTGGGGGATAATTTTCCGAATCTGGCGGGCGGCTGCGATTCCATTCAGGCGGGGCATTGACAAATCAAGAAGGATTACATCCGGCCGTTGCATCTCGGCCAAAGACACTGCCTGCTGCCCGTCGGAGGCCTCAACAACGACTTCAAAACCCTGCCGCTCAAGGAGGGCTTTCAGGCTTCGTCTTACCGGAGCATTGTCGTCGGCCAACAAGAGTCGCAATGCCATCAGTGAATCAAACACTTTCCTCTGTTCTGGTCATAACCTTCCACACCCTTGCATCCCAGAACAGAAGGACCCCCCATTGGTAGGGTCTTACGGTCTCCACGTGGCACACCTACAGGCTGCCTTTCGTCCCCTCAACTCGGAAGATCCAAAACCGTTATACAGAAATTCTAGACCACCTTTACGGCGGCTTGTGTAACGCCGCGCGAGACACTCATTTCCGTCAAGCCATGCTAAATCTCTTCCAGAAAGCCCGTCAATCCGGTAAAGACCTTAAATGACACTCCAGAGGTGTAATAAAGGAATTGCGGAAAACTACCCATCCACGCGGGTGAGGACGTAATCAGGGCTGGATCAGACCACGCCGGATAGCGTACCTGACAAGGCTAGCAGTCTCATGGACATCGAGCTTTTCCATGATCCGTGTCCGGTGCGATTCAGCGGTTTTTACGCTGATGTTTAACAAAGTAGCCACTTCCTTAGTCGTTTTACCTTCCGCCACCAACTGCAGGACCTGCAGTTCCCTCGGGCTCAGGGAATCGCTCGGCACGTCCACCTTGTTCAAATAAGCGTCCACCACCGTATCGGAGATGTCCGAGCTCAGGAAAGTTGATCCCCGGGTAACTTCGCGGATGGCCTGCACCAGTTCACTGGCGGCGCGGCTCTTCAGCACGTAGCCCCTGATTCCTGCACGCAACGCTTCCAGGATGTACTGGGCTTCTGTGTGCATGGTCAGAACGACCACTTTTGTTGTGGGACTGATCTGGTTGATGGCTTTTGCCGCCCCGATTCCGTTCATCAGAGGCATGGCCAGGTCAAGCACGGCGAGATCTGGCGTTAATTCCTGGGCCAATCGCGTGGCTTGGTGGCCATCGGAAGCTTCTCCGACGACCTTGAAACCCTCCTGTTCCAGGAGGGCCTTCAGTCCCTGGCGGACCATTTGATGATCATCTGCCAGAAGGATACGTATAGGCATCTTTACCCTCCGAAGGAACCAAGACTGAAATTTCCGTGCCTTTACCAGGACTTGAATTAATTATACATTCACCGCGCAAGGGAATCACCCGTTCTCTTATTCCGATAAGTCCCAGGCCAGACCTTCCTTTCTGCCCCAAAACCGACTGGACATCGAAGCCTGCACCGTCATCGGTTACAGTCAAATGGATCTTGTTATCTTCCTTTTGCAGCCGGATGGCAACGTGATTGGCCCCGGAGTGTCTGGTGATATTGTTCAGGGCCTCCTGGGTAATACGATAGAGGGCGACTTCCGCCTGGGCGGGCAAGCGGCCGCCGGTATCCCCTTCAACGGTGATCCGAATCCCGAACCTTTTTGAAACGCCCTGCGCCAGGAATTCGAGTGCGGGAACCAGTCCCAGATCATCCAGAATGGTCGGGCGCAACTCATGGGAGAGGCGACGTAATTCAGACTCAATCTGCTCAATCAACTGCTTGATCTCAGCAACGGTCTGCTGGCCGGAAGCCGGCAGGGACTGGGCCAATCCGTCAATGGCGATATGGACCGACACCAGGAGCTGGCTTGCCTCATCGTGGAGCTCGTGGGCAATGTGCCGGGCACGCTCTTCCAATGTTTCATTCAGCCGGTGCAGGGCCTGTTCAGCACGCTTGCGCTCTGAGATGTCGCGCGCAATGCCCTGTACGCCTACAGGCTTGCCGTCGCTCAGAATCGGCCGGGCGCTGACTTCCACCATGAGCGGGTGCCCGTCTTTGGTGATGATTTCGAGTTCCTGCGTTTCCGAATTGCCGCCGCCGATCAGTTCCTGGAACATCCTCGCGGCGCGCTCGAAATATTCCAGTGCCAGAACTTTTACAGGGATCGGCGGAGGTTCATCCCGTCGATACCCCGTGAGTCTTTCCCCGGCACGGTTGATTGATGTGAGCCGGCCCTCAAAATCCGTGGTGAAAACGATGTCGTTCGCGTTTTCGAACAACTCGCGGTAGCGTTCCTCACTGGCCTGCAGCGCCGCGTTTGTCTCCCGGTAGCCGCTGATCGTCATTTCATAGGGCGCAAGGCTTTCGATCAGGAACTTTGCCGACGACTTCAGCATATCGGAAAAATCCGGGAAATGAGGCATGCTTGAGACGATCTGGCCAAGAGCATCGGAATGGATCGTCGCCATTTCGATGAGACTGATCTCGTGGCTGAGACCGCGGCGCCCCAGTTCATAGGCAACTTCCAGAGCTGCTTCGTCTGTTTTTTCCAGGTAAGTCCGCAACGCCGAAGTATAGGCGCTCATGAGTTCGCGTTGGCCGGTTTTCATCGCGGTCTCCCTTGATAAGTGGCAACAACCACCAGTGCGTCGTCTGTTTCCAGCCCGTCGCGCGAAAGAATGGCATGCGCGGTTTTTTCGGCTTTGTCGAAGAGAACCATGCCGTCCCCGAAGCCGCGCCGGATGCCGTCCGTTGCTAGGACTACCGTGTCACCGGGGGCGACCTTTATTGCCGTGGCGTGCAAGGGAGGAAAGTGAATGCCGACCACTCCGTGGGATGACAACAAAGACTCCTGCACTCGATTCCCATCGGTCCCGGAGCGTATCAGTAGACCTGCAACGTTCCCTACGCCCAGCCATTCCATTGAATCTTGCACCACATCGAGAAGGGCCACGCTCATGGTGACTCCCCTTGTATAGCGCAACCTGCGGCTGCAATGTTCGAGGATCCTGACCAGTGGCTCACCCGAATACTCGTCAACGGTTCTCAGCGCGAGTGTTGCAGCCTCGGCAGCCGCCTGGCCGTGTCCAAGACCGTCTGCGACTGCAATCAGGACCTCATTCTCGCGCTGCTTGACCAGATGCAGATCCCCGGAGAGGGTCTCACCCTGCATCTGCCTGCCTGCCACACCCCATTCGACAAAGCACGGGTTCATTCTTTCCATTTGATGGCGGTTACGGTTGTGCCACGTCCCGGGTGGGAAACGATGGCAAACTCGTCCATCATTCGCCGGACTCCAGGCAAGCCGAGACCCAGCCCGCCGGAAGTGGAATACCCGTCCTTGAGAACGGCTTCGACGTCCGGAATGCCGGGGCCTTCATCTTCGGCCTGGATAACGATGCCTTTCCTGGGCTCCTTGTTGATAGGCCAGCAAATGATGCTTCCGTTTTTTGCGTAAAGCAGGAGGTTTCGCGCCAGCTCTGAGATCGAGGTTGCGATCACAGCAAGGTCCGAGGGCCCAAAGCCCAGACGAACGCCTAGTTCGCGCCCTTCCTGGCGCGCCGCGAGAATGTCTTCATCGGACTTGATCAGTACTCGAACTTCATTTCCCGTAACGGCCATGGTCCATTCGTTTCGTTCTGCGTTCCATGTACTTGAGGCCTTCTTCCAGGTCCAGTACGGTAGCCACACCTTCCAGCTTGAGCCCAAGTTGGACCATCGAAAAAGCAACTTCGGGCTGAATGCCGACGATTACCGTCTGTGCCCCCCGCAACCTGATCATGCTGGCGATTTCACTGAGGGTCCGGCAGGCAAATGAGTCGAGCACGTCCATTGCTGTGACATCGACGATCACGCCCCGGGAGCGGTAGGTTCCAACCTGTTCTGTCAGTGCGTTGCGAAGCGCGATCAGGTCGGCATCCCTCAAGGCCGCCTGTACTGAGGCAATCAGGTAAGGTCCTTGCTTGAGAATTGGAACCTGCAAAGTTTACCTGCCTTTCTCCTGATCAATGGAATCATCCATCCTTGTCACCCTAAAGCCCAGGGTCCTGTCAGCCTCTTCGATTCCTTCCCGCAGGTCGCAAACAGTGTTCATCTTTGAAAGATCGACTCCGATCGTAACCAGCGTTTGCGCGATCTCAGGAGACAAGCCTGTAACGATCGCCGCGGCTCCCAGCAGCCGCGCTGCTTCCACCGTCAGAACCAGATGGTTGGCCACAGTCGAGTTGATGGACGGGACACCCGTAATGTCGATGACTACCACCTTAGCCCTATTGGCCCGGATGCCACGCAGGAGTTGTTGTGTTAACTGGCGCGCCCTCTGCGGGTCGATGACACCGACGATGGGCAGGATCAGAAGCCCCTCGCGTACGGGCAACACCGGTGTGGAAAGCTCCCGGATGGCGTCCTGCTGTTGGCGAATGATCCTTTCACGTTCGTGCACAAACCCGGCAGCGACTGTCACCGTGATCCTTCGCGCGGCAGGCTCAAAAGCATCCAGCATGCGGCTGAGCAGATCCAGCCTGCACTGACTTTGTTCGAGAAGCGATCGCAGCAGCACGTCTCGCAGGAGAAGAACGATCCCGATGACTTCATCCGTTTCCACGCCGCGGGGAATGATTCTTTCCGAGAGATTCCTTGCGTAGGCTTCCATGGCCTCGACGTCACCTGTTTCCAGGACATTGACGTAATTGTCATAAATGGATGTCGTTTCGGTGGCAATCTCCTCTTCGGTCATCACCGTCAACATGTCAGCTTCGGTGATGCGGTGGGCCCATTCCTCCCGGAGCCGGGTCCTGTTCTTGCGCACGTGGGCGACGAGTTCTGGAAAAACATCAGCAGTTCCGCCTTCAGCCCCGGGACGGCGGGTTACTTTCCTGGCCGCAGACATCGGGAATACCCTCCTTGTTTGTCTGTACTTTTCATTCTGACCCTGGCATTTCCCATGGCAATGCAACCGCGCACTTTTGTAAACCTGCACCCGGCCTTCAGCGAGGGTATGTCAGAATACGGGCGGTCTTCATTGTCATCAGGCAACCTGACGGCCGGCTGGCTGGATTGCATGGTGTTGAGCAAGTCAGCACCCCGGCGAAATGCGGATGCAATGAACTATAGCTAACCGCCCCCCACCGTTACTTTATCGTTTAGAGTTTTGCGCTTTCCGGGGCAACGTGTCAAATCCTTTTAAGCGACCGGCTCCCTGGCACTCCAATGCCCGGAACCATCCGCATCCCTCGGCATAAAACAAGGCGCAACGCTGGGTTGGTCCCTCGGCAGGGACCACGTGCCATGGGATGCCTTACCGCATCCTCAAAAGAGAACTGCCACGTCGGCAAGTGGCTGGTGCAATCTGCAAAACATTTCCGCAAACGGAATTAATTTGCGCGCATTCCAGATGCTTTTTGCGTTGCCAAGCCATTATTAAACCAGGGTCGGCTGAAGCTCGGAAGCTATTCCATTTTTTGATCTTACAGGACGATCCTATCCGCTCGAACACCTGGCTCTTCAGGCCACTCGCCATTTGGAAGGTGATGTGCACGTGGCGTTGCCGGTCAATGCCATTCAGAGGTAGCACAGATGGCCGGTGCTGTTGCGGCTATTACAACTCGTTATGCAACGTTGCCTCCGGACGAGGTGGTCCTTGGCATTTCAGGCGCGATGGGGGAAGCCCGGGACAAGCTTGAAAAGGTGGCTTGCACCGATGCCCCTGTCCTTATCCGGGGAGAGGCCGGGACCGGCAAAGAATTCTTAGCTCGGCTGATTCACAAAAGATATCCCGGGGAGATTACTCCGTTTCACAAGGTAACTCCGGCGGGCAGAGCCGGGTGGCGGAAAAGCGCCAGTTTTGTGGTTCCCAGGGACGATGCCGGCGGGGCCAACGGGAATGGCCACTCCAGGGCAGGGGATTCCGGCAGACCCGGTTGTATCGGCACGCTTTACTTTCACGAAGTGGCTGAACTGAATTCCATATTTCAACGGAACCTGATGCATTTGCTGCATGATGACAATTCAGCCAGGATGGGACCTTCGGAATACTGTTCCCCTCTGTTCCGTACAATCTGCAGCACGAAGCATGATATTGAGCGAGAAATGAGCGTGGGGAATTTCCGCGAGGACCTTTTTTATTCCATCAACATTGTCAGCCTGCAACTGCCGCCTTTGCGCGCGCGACGCGAGGACATTCCGGGCTGGGTGCAATACTTCTGGCAGTCCTTTCGAAGCGAGTTTGATTTGGATACGCCGGCACCTCCCCATCCTCTGGTTGCCGCCCTTCAGGAGCACGATTGGCCGGGGAATATTCGGGAACTTGCCAATGTGATGAGGCGCTATGTGCTTTTGGGATCCGGGGACGCGATCATCAAGGAGTTGGCCGAAAGATTGAAACCGCGGCCCGACAGCGAGACTCCATCCGCCCGCATTTCTCTGAGGAGGCTGGCTCGGCGGGAAGCCCAGGAAATTGAACACAAGATCATTTTCAAGGCACTACGCGAAACACAGTGGAACCGGAAGCGGGCTGCACGATTGCTGAATATCAGTTACAGGACTCTGCTCTACAAAATCAAGGAGGCCGGAGTGCCTCCAAAACGAATCGTCGTGAATCGGGAGAAACAAAATTGAAAAACCACACCCAACCCAAGCACGGCATGCTAAATCTTGAGTATCTGGAAGCGACAGAATTAAAGAAACGCGCGGCCGAGGATGCTGTTAGAGACGCCGATTACTACGCCTTCAATACCCAACCCCGACAGTTGAAGGCCGAGGGCTCTAAAGGCCTCGAGCCGGTTTCTGATTTTCTGAAGTCGAACAAAGATGTCGGTTTGAAAGTCGGTTCCCCGGAAGGGCTCGACGGCCTGTTCATCCGTTCGAATGATGGTGGTGACAAGCTGCTTCTTTCAGACGAAATGATGCAGATTTCTCTTGCGGACGAAGTCGCGGCGCTTGCGGCCGAACCTATCCGCATTTTCCACGTCAAAGCTCCGGCTCCGTGGGTGGAAGAGGTGCGGGCCGGCAATGCGTGAGATCCTGCGCGCGGCGTCAAATCCCTGCTGCAATCCATATTTAGATTATCCAAACATCCTCAATTCCCCTGAGTTGTAACCAGTCGGGTACCCGGCAAAGGGTTCTGGTTTCGATGATCGGCCGGACTCTCTTTTCTCGAGAATGCGCACGATGTGTTTGCAAATGTGGCATGTTGTCCACACCTGCAACGTTTTTCACTCCTAATCGAGCCGGCTTGTTCCTATTTGATGTGGAGTGCGGCTAAGGGGTTAGAGGTGTTTGCGGAACTCATTCGAGGTAAAACAGAGTGCAAGACAATTCTCATGCGCGAATGAGTTTGCGTGGTCGCCAGAATACAACCAGTACGGTTCCACAAGATAGGAGCTGTTATGCCTGGGAATCGACGCTTGTAACTTATTGCAAAAAAATTACTTACTGTCTCCAATGTGTGGGGATTCCACATTCTAGAAGGACCTGGCTGATTTGGCATGCAGAGTGCGGGTAGATGGAAGAACAAGTTTGCTGAGATAGCCTCGTGAACTGTGTTTGAGAGACTTTGCATAGGGTGAATACCGGATTCTCCCGCAGTTTTTAGAGAATTGCCATGAGCGATAGCCCGACGGTGGCTTCGGAAGTACTTGAGACCTGATGTGAGTTTCGGAGGAGCGAGAAGGAAAGAAGGCATGGGAGTAATTTCAAATATCCTCGACGGCAAGTCGGTTTCTTGCCAT
This sequence comes from Acidobacteriota bacterium, assembly GCA_021787735.1. GTDB lineage: Bacteria > Acidobacteriota > Terriglobia > UBA7540 > UBA7540 > SCRD01. The sequence goes on from JAJYLL010000020.1 coordinate 9,645, forward strand.
GACATTCTACCCAAAGGAATGCTCTTTGGTGCGTCCGAGGGGATGCGGGGACTGCTGCAGATTGTTGAGCAGGTTGCCAGCGCCAGCGTGCCGATCGTCATTCTCGGAGAAAAGGGGACGGGAAAAGAAACTCTTGCGCGATTCATCCATTCTTGCAGCCCCGGCATCGAGACGCCGTTCCTTAAGCTAAGTCCACAGTTTCAGGGTGCCCGTGCGATTGATGAAGTGGCCTTTCGGCTGGAGGAACCTTCAGTTGAAGCGCGGGACGGCTCTGCTCGCGACGGAGGTTTAGAGGGTCCACCCTGTACCTTGTTTGTTGAAGAAGTTTCAGAAGTTTCGCAAGAGCGCCAACTGGAGCTGCTGCATCTGATTCGAGGTTCCAAGCCCTTAATTTCGATGGATAGCGCGGATATCCCTGTTGAACTTCGTGTTATTGGCGCCAGCACCCAGGACTTGGAGCAGCAGGTAGCAGCAGGAAGGCTGCGCGAAGACCTTTATTCTCTACTTAGCGTGGTCAGGTTGCGCCTTTCTCCTTTGCGCGAGCGCAAAGAGGACATCCCTCAGCTCGCCTACTATTTCTGGCAGGTTTACAGCGAAAGATTCGGCTGTCAATCGCCGGCCCCCAGCCTGCAACTGGTCCGACGCCTGCAGGAGCATAGCTGGCCCGGCAATATTCGGGAGCTCGAAAATGTCATGAAGCGCTACGTAGTTCTGGGAGCCGAGGGAATCGAGGGCATTGGTAGCTCGTCGCAATTTCAACGTCCGGCTGCGCCGGCGCCGCCCGCTCGGCGGTCCGCCTCGTTAAAGCAGGTAACCCGTGAGGCCACCCAGGCGCTGGAACGGAAGATCATTCTGAGGACTCTGCAAGAGACGCAATGGAACCGCAGGCAAACGGCGCGCGCCTTGAACATTAGCTATCGCGCTCTGCTTTACAAGATTAAAGAGGCTGGATTGCTGCCCGAACAGTCGGCGGACGGCGTTGAGTTGTCAGGCGCGAGCAGCCAGAAACCTGATCGAAGGGTGGCTTAGACAAAGGGCAAGGCATGTCAGTTCTCAATACTCCATTCGCAAACGGCGCGGTCACATCAGCGGATTCGGTTTGGTACGCCGTTCATACGCGTCATCAGCATGAAAAGCTGGTGGCGCGAACGCTTGCTAATAAAGGGTTTGAGATTTTTCTTCCGCTCTATACGGAAGTCCGTCAATGGAGAGACCGCGTAAAGAAAGTGGAAGTGCCGCTGTTCACTTGTTACGTATTCCTGCGGGGTGATCTTGACCGCCGACTCCCGATTCTGACAACGCCCGGAGTACACGGGCTGGTGGGCAGCGCCGGGAAACTGGCGGGGATTCCTGAGGAAGAAATCAAGGCTGTGAGGAGAGTGGTTGAGAACCAAATTAATGTTGAGCCGCATCCCTTCCTGAAGTGTGGCGACATTGTCCGGGTGAAATCCGGCGCGCTCCGCGGAGTAGAAGGTTTTCTGGTGCGGAAGAAGGGTCAGACTCGGCTGATTCTCTCAGTGACGTTGCTTGAGAGATCAGTCGCGGCAGAAGTTGACGCAGGCATCGTTGAACGGATAACGCCGCAGGTCAGAGCAAACGCGCTCTCTGCTTCGACCCCAATGGCCAGAGGTTGGCGTTTGGGGAACGAACTGCTGTCGCCAGTCCGTATGGGGGCGTAGTAAGCAGTTATGACTATTGACACGTTATCCGAGGTTTTTATGGGTTTCCCGATGCATGATGGGAGGCGGAAAATGTTTCGAATTTGGCTTTGTCTCGCGGTTTTTGTGGCCGTCGGGGTGGTGAAGGTTGCGGCCCAGTCCGCTGATCCTTCAAGCCAAACTGTTTTGACAGCCGGTAACAACACGAACATGGAAACGACCGACGACTGGAATCGCCGCCTTCAACAACTGGTTCATTCGGCCATCACCGATGCCAACAACAGGCCTTCGCCGGCCGACTATCGTATTGGTCCGAACGACATGCTGAAAGTTACGGTGTTCGATGCACCGGACCTGAGCCAGGAAGTCCGGGTCTCGGGCGATGGCAACATTTCATTACCTTTGCTTGGAACGATCAAGGCCGCCGGACTGACGCCGCGTGAACTCCAGTTGGTTCTGCAAGCCTTGTTGCGTCGCACCTACATGAAGGACCCTCAGGTAACTGTTACGGTCACTGAAATGCAAAGCCACAGTGTTTCCGTTCTTGGGGCTGTCAAGACGCCTGGAGTTTTCCAGATTCGGGGGACCAAGACGCTTCTGGAGATGCTCTCCATGGCTCAGGGTCTTGCTCCTGATGCCGGAAATGCTGTGATGGTTATGCGGGGCGCTGGCAATGACTTCGGTTCGAACCAGCCACCGACGGTTGGAACGAAAGGCGTTGCAGCGGCTGACGCCCAGGGCGGAGCTTCAGCCTCATTGCCGTCCGCATCTTCCGCAAATACGGGAGACGGGAAGGCGATTGAGATCAGCCTGAAAAGGCTGCTTGATTCGGGAGATCCCAGGTACAACATCGCCATCTATCCCGGAGATATTATCAAGGTCAAGGCGGCGGGAATTGTCTATGTTGTCGGTGATGTCAATCGGCCAGGCGGTTTCCCCATCCAGGACAACGAACATATGACCGTGCTGCAGGCAATAGCGCTGGGACAGGGGATTGGTACGGATGCTCAGAAAAACAAAGCGAAGATCATTCGATTAGCAGAGAATGGGCAGCAAATCGAGTTGCCGATCCGGCTGAACGATATCCTGGCTGGAAAGGCGCCTGACCCTGTACTCCAGCCAAAGGACGTTCTTTTCATCCCCAAGAACGGGGCAGCGTCGGCTGGCAAGGCTGCATTGAGGACGTTCTCTCAGTGGATAGTCTGGCGGGCAGTTCCATAGAGGCCGGTGGAAACATTCCGGAAGTGTTGGAGACATTCATATGACCGATGAGAACAAGATTGAACTTTACAGGGGCGGCGTCCTATCGAGGGTTCGAAAGCTTACGGCGACAGTTGCAAGCCCAAGCTCGCCAGATCCTGACGAGGATGTTGACCTTAATTACATCATGCGTGTACTGCGGGAGCACTACCGCACGATTCTTACTTCCGGAATCGCTCTGCTGCTGGCTGCTTTGGTTGTTTCTCTCTTCATGAAACCGGTATATCGGTCTCAAGCAACCATCGAGATCAGGGGGGCTGCGCCGGACATCGAGAGTTTGGAACAGCTGCAGACTCGGAACATGGCTCCCGACAGCGTTGTTGTGACAGAGGTTGAGACGGAGATTGGGATCCTTAGGAGCGACTCCCTGGCGCGGCAAGTGATCAATGAGGTCATTCTGGCCAAACAGCCCACGTCGTCGGGTATTCTCAGCGGCGCGTGGCAGGCCTTTGTCCACTGGTATGCAGGCTCTGGAAGTAACGATTCTTCTGCCCAGGCGGAGTCAAGTGATACTGGCTCTGGCTTGGCTGCGAACGCCTCACCCGAATCTCAGATGAGTCCCAAGGCTTACCAGCGCCTGGTAGACAATTTTGAGTCGACCCTCAGTGTTTCACGTGTCGGAAGCAGCCGGCTGGTCACTATCAGCTATGAAAGCCATGACCCTCGCCTGGCGGCCCGTATAGTTAATGCAGTCGTCTCCCATTATCTGCAGCTTCATCAGATGGCCACTGACAAATTAACAAAGATGCTCGCCGAGCAGGTCCGGGAAGCGCGGATGGAATTAGAAAGGTCAGAGCAGAAGATGACACGCTATGCGCGCCAGAATGGACTGCTCTATCTGGAAACCAATTCGGGTGGCTCTCAAAACGTTGTTAGTGACCGGCTCCGTCAAATCCAGACCCAGTGGACTGCGGCGCAGGACGACCGCTTCCAGAAAGAATCGGTCTATAACCTTGTTCAGAAAGGGGACTACGGATCGCTCCCGGGCGTTTTTCAAGATAAGCTTCTGCAAACCCTCACGGAGAAAGTCGCAGATCTGAAGAGTCAGTATGCGCAGTTGTCTTCGACGTTTACTGACAGCTATCCCAAGGTGCAGCAGGTGAAGCGCCAGCTTGCGGCGGCGGAAGAAACTCTGGCTCGTGAGCGTCAGCGGGCTGCCGCAAACATTACCAATGACTACCTCGCGGCTGTCCGGCGTGAAGCTCTTCTGGCGCGGGCCTACGATCAACAGAAGAACGCAGCTAACCAAGTGGCAGAAAAGTCCACTCAATACGACATCCTGAAGCGGAATGCGGACTCTGATAATCAACTCTACGAAAACATCCTGCAGAAGGTCAAAGAGGCCAGCTTAGTGGCTCGGATCAAGTCGAACAATGTAAACGTCATAGACCGTGCGGTGCCGGAATTCCTGCCCGTCAAGCCCAAGATTTTATTCAATATGGGCTTGGGTCTGATTCTGGGGCTGGGGTTGGGGGTCGGAATTGCTTTCCTGCGGGCGCACTTTGACACCACATTGAAGACGGTCGAGGAAGTTGACCGCTACCTGGGGCTCCCTGCACTGGCGATGATTCCGGCGGTAGGTTCTCTCTCGGCGTCAATTGTGGCCGGGGACCACAACAACGGCAATGGCCACGGTCTGATGATTCCCGACGTGCTCGATACATCGCAGATGACAAAATCCGAGAGCCCTTGGTATCGAATTGACAAGCAGATCCAGCAAAAATACTCGCCGCTCGTTGAAGCCTTCCGGAGCCTGGGAAGTTCAGTGATGCTGGAAGCCGCCGGACGAAAGAGAGTGCTGCGTAGCATCGTCGTCACAAGTTCCCAGCCAGGTGAGGGAAAGACTACAGTGTCGGTGAACCTGGCGATCGCACTGGTACAGCAAGGCAGCCGGGTCATCCTTGTGGACGCCGACATGCGGCGCCCGGCAGTCCATCGAGCGCTTGGCTTCCGGAATATTCGCGGGCTGTCAAGCTACTTGAGTGGTTTGAGCGAGTGGGCACCTTGTATTTTGCCCGGTCTCTCTCCGGGGCTGGATACATTGCCTGCTGGCCATTCGCCGAAGAATCCGGTTGCCTTACTTTCATCTTCGCGTATGAAGCTGCTGATCAGTCAGCTTCTTGAGGAATACGACTATCTCATCATCGATTCTCCAGCGGTCATGCCTAACCTGATGGACGCCCGCATCCTGGCTGGCCTGGTTGACGGCAGCATCATGGTGGTTCGAAGCGGGATGGCGCCTCGCGACTATGTGATCCGGGCGCGCAAGCAATTGAACAACGTTGTCGGAGTGGTTTTGAACAGTATGGATGTTCGGGCGATGGAGGACTACTACGGTTACGGTTCGTACGGATACGGCAATACGGCAAATGAAGAGGATCCCGAGCGAAGTCCGTATGCGAATGAGAAACGGATAGCAGGGTGACCTCCGCGATTTGACTGGCAGCCTGAGTAAAGAAGGGGCGCCAGATGTTGTGGGTTTGAGGTTGTTTGCGGAGAACGAGCTGTCCCGGAATGACTTGGCTAGTCGGGCTGTTAGCGCTTCCGCAAGTTTGTAAGCAGGACGAAAAGGTTTCCGGCAAGACGTTGGTTTGCTGAAGTCGGAATGCCAATCCAAGGTTGTTTTGGGGGCCACGGGCGGTGTGGCTCAGAGGGCGGAGCTATACACCAAAAACGAAAGATGCCGTTGGATTTGTGAATTGCCGGGACGGAACCGCGGGCTGACGAAAGGAGGCTTTTCCAATGCACGCAAGTTCCCAAAAAAGTTGCCTTGGAGCCCGGTACAGGATGTAGTCGCCATTTTGTGTTCGTGACAATACAAGTTTTTCTTTCCAGGTGAATCTTATGCCACTTCGTGCCACGCGCAGTCAATTGAATTGGGGAGCCGGGACATCATCATTGCCGGCCGTTGTTCCGGCTAGAGATGATGTTTCAATCCCGACCGAAAAGCAATTTGAGGAACTTCTTTGCCTGGAGCGGAGACGGGCGGAGAGGTCTCGTAGACCTTTTCTCCTAATGCTTCTTGACCTGCGAAACGTCCTTGTGAACGGCAACACCCGAAGCATAATCGAAAATGCCTGGGCTGCGGTACGTTCCGCCTCGCGAGACTCGGACATCCGGGGTTGGTATTTGCAGGGTGCTGTTCTCGGAGTCATCTTTGTCGAGGTCAACCCGGAAGGGCCGGTGCGAGTCAGCGATATCCTCTACGCAAAGGTTAAGTCGGCACTCTCCGCACGCCTTAAAAACGACGAGTTCGAACGAATTGACATCCGAATGTATCTGCAGCCCGACAACGCTTCTAACTGGGATAAATGGTCCGGCCTCTACCGTGATTTGCGCGAGCAGGAATCGGGCAAGAAACTGCACCGCGCGGCAAAGCGGGGGCTCGACATCATTGGAAGCGGTGCCGCCATCCTCCTGCTTTCGCCGCTGATGGGCGCCCTGGCGTTGTTGATCAAGCTTTCCTCCAAGGGCCCCGTCTTTTTCCGTCAGCAGCGGGTGGGCTATCATGGTGTGCCATTTGTCTTTTTAAAACTGCGCACCATGCATCAGGACAACGACCTGAATGTGCACAAGGATTACATCAAGCGGTTCATTGCGGGAGAGGAGGACTCTTCCGGCCCTGTCCCTGTTTATAAAATCCAGGACGACCCGCGTGTGACTCGAATCGGCAGGTTTCTGCGGAAGACCAGCCTCGATGAGTTGCCTCAGTTCTTGAATGTTCTCAGGGGTGAGATGTCGCTGGTTGGGCCGCGGCCGCCGATTCCCTATGAAGTTGAATACTATGACTTCTGGCATCGGAGGCGGGTTTCTGAAGCAAAACCGGGCATCACCGGTTTGTGGCAAGTTCGAGGCCGCAGCCGGACGACCTTTAATGACATGGTCCGCCTCGACCTGCAATACGCCAGATCGTGGTCGATCTGGCTCGACCTGAAAATTTTATTTGCAACGCCGCGCGCCATGATTTCTGGTGACGGAGCCTATTGAAGTCGTATTTTCCTGCCTTGGCTTGATAAATCAATCAGTCCTGATGAACACAGGGCACGCCCTTGGCGCAAGGGTTGGCGGCGCTGCAGGGTTTGCGCGGCGTGCGCAGTTGCAAAAAGAACAGCGCCTTAATTGATGACGCGTTCGGTCCTGCTTTGGCTGATAAGAGGACCAGAACAGGGTGGGGGTGAAACATGCTGGAAGTTGGAGTAATTGGCTATGGCTACTGGGGTCCGAACATTGTAAGGAATTTCCAGGGCTTGGGTAATGTCCACGTTGCGGCGATTTGCGACAAGAGCTCTGCTGCTCTGCGTCGTGCGAGCAGCGTCAACCATGGTGTGAAGCTATTAGACAACACGGCTGACCTTTTCTCCATGCCCGACATCGAGGCAGTGGCGGTGGTTTCGCCGGTGTGGACGCACTTTGAAGTGGCAAAGGAAGCGCTTGAAAGAGGGAAGCATGTCTTTGTGGAGAAGCCTTTCACCCGGACCGTTGCCGAGGCTGAACAGCTTATCGAGATCGCTGAGAAAAACCACCGGAAGATCATGGTGGACCACACGTTCCTCTTTACAGGAGCTGTCCGGAAGATTCGCCAGTTGATTGATGACGGGACGCTGGGCACCCTTTACTACTATGACTCGATGCGCGTTAACCTGGGGCTGTTCCAGCACGACGTGAATGTCGTATGGGATCTTGCTCCCCACGATCTCTCGATCCTTGATTACCTGATCCGGAAAAACCCGGAGGCCATCATCGCCACGGGCGAGCGGCATCTCAACGGGCTTGAAGACATCGCGTTCATCACGATCTATTTCCCGGACAACGTGATTGCTCACGTCAACGTCAACTGGCTGTCGCCGGTTAAGGTCCGGACAACTCTGATTGGCGGTGAGAAAAGGATGCTTGTCTGGAACGATCTGGAAGCGGACGAAAAGATCAAGATCTACGACAAGGGTGTACAGGTGAAGAGTGGCCAGGGCGTTTACGACCTGCTGGTCAGCTACCGGTCCGGCGACATGTGGGCGCCCAAGGTTGACCAGTGCGAAGCCTTGAGATCGGAATTGTCCTACTTTGTCGATTGCATCAACAGCGACCAGAAGCCCTTCAATGACGGTGAGGCCGGCTTGCGCGTGATCAGGATGCTGGAAGCCGCTGAAATATCTTTGAAGGCCAAGGGAAAGGTCGTTCATCTATGAGCGACTTCGTTTGCATTTCCCCTGACGTCAAGCTTGGCAAGGATGTGAAAATCTCCAAGTTCGTCAACCTTTATGGCTGTGAAATTGGCGACGAAACCAAAATCGGAGCCTTCGTAGAAGTTCAGAAGAATGCCCGCATTGGAAGGCGTTGCAAAATTTCCAGCCACACCTTCATCTGCGAAGGTGTGACGATCGAGGACTGCGTCTTCATCGGCCACGGCGTGACTTTCATCAACGACACGTATCCCCGTGCTGCAAATCCGGATGGGACCCTTCAGACAGAAAAAGACTGGAAGGTGGAAAAAACGGTGATCAAGAAGGGGGCGTCGATCGGGTCAGGTTCCACCATCCTTTCGAACGTGACCATCGGCGAGAACGCCATTATCGGGGCCGGATCTGTCGTGACCAAAGACGTTGCAGCCAACGTCATCGTCGTCGGCAGCCCTGCACGGTTTTTGAGATCGATTGCTACGGGAGGACATAATGGGAACAACCTATAAAGTACCGTTTCTTGACCTGGGTGGTTTACACGCCGAACTCGAAGAAGAACTAGTGCAGGTTTTCAGGCGGGCCCTGGAGACGTCCGGGTTTGTCGGAGGCCCAGAAGTTGAACACTTTGAAACCGAGTTTGCCCGGTTTTGCAGCACCGAATATTGCGTGGGAGTCAACAGCGGTACCGATGCTTTGCGGTTCGCATTGATCGCAGCCGGCATTGGTCCCGGCGATGCCGTCGTCACGGTTCCCAATACCTTTATTGCCACAACGGAAGCCATTACGCAGGCAGGGGCCTTACCCCGGTTCGTTGACGTCGACGCGAAAACCTACAACCTGAATGTGGCAAAGCTCGCGGAATACCTCGAGCACAAATGCGGGCGGGAGCGCAGAACCGGCCGGCTCTTTGACAACGAAACGGGAAGAACTGTGAAGGCTGTTATTCCGGTCCACCTCTACGGCCAGCCTGCGGATTTGGATTCCATCCTTGCCCTCGCGGAACGTTACGGCTTGCTCGTCATTGAAGACGCCTGCCAGTCGCATGGCGCGGGATATTTCTCGCGGAAAGCGAACCGGTGGGTCAAAGCCGGGTCAATGGGAAAGGCGGCGGCCTTCAGTTTTTACCCCGGCAAGAACCTGGGTGCTTGCGGTGAAGGCGGAGCCGTTACCACCAACGATCCCGAGCTGGCTCAGAAAATCCGAATGCTGCGCGACCATGGCCAGGCGAAAAAGTATTACCACGATATGGAAGGTTACAACGGCAGGCTGGATTCCATCCAGGCTGGGATCCTGCGCATTAAACTGCGACACCTTGCCGAGTGGAATGAGAAGCGCCGCGCCGCTGCCCGGCGTTATCGAGAATTGTTTGGCGCAGACGGCCACGCCGTCGTCATGCCGTATGAGCCGGATTGGACCTGGGCGATCTACCACCTTTTCGTTGTCCGAGTTGCACAACGTGAGGAAGCGATGAAGCACCTTGGTCTGGTGGGGGTCGGGACCGGCATCCACTACCCGATTCCATTGCATCTCCAGAAGGCGTATCAGTACCTGGGTTACAAGCCCGGTGACTTCCCGGTTGCGGAGAAAGTTTCCGCAGAAATTCTTTCACTCCCCATGTACCCGGGGCTCACCAATGAGCAGCAAAGTGTTGTCGTCGCGCAACTTCAGCAATTTGCGATTGAGCTGGCTGCAGACGAAACCCGTGAGGCTGCTGCCTGAACGTTTGCCCTGCTCCGGTACTTCAGTCTTGACACATTACACACCGGAAGGGTTTTGTGGATCTTGCCTTCTGCAAAGATCAGATGGTCACGGGCGAGACGTTGCTTCAGTTCATGGAGCAGTAATTTTCGCCCGTGTTCTTCTTCACAGAGGGATGAAGTAACGAATAGGAAGTTCCTTCCGCTGCATGCGAGGTTGCAGATACCTTGCTTGGAAGTCACGCCGATGGAATCAGATAAATATATTGTGGGGCACGACGACATCCTGCTGGTAACGGGGGCCACCGGTTTTATCGGCACCAAGGTGGTGGAGAATCTACTGGAACAGGGATTTCGCCGCATCAGGTGCTTTGTCAGGGCATCCAGTGACCCTTCAAAAGTCGAGGCCCTCCGCGCAATGGGTCACGATGGCGCACAGGTTGAGGTTTTCCAGGGCAATCTTCTAATGCGCGAGGATTGCCGTGTGGCAGTTCGGGGTGCATCGATCATCTTTCACCTTGCGGTTGGCGGAGGATCGCGGTCGTTTCCTGATGCGTTCATGAACTCCGTGGTTACAACACGGAATCTTCTGGAAGCCGTGGCTTCGAGCAAGAGCCTGAAGCGGTTTGTCAACATCAGTTCCTTCGCCGTTTACAGCAACAGAGAGAAATCACGCCGAAGGTTGCTGGATGAGACTTGCCCGGTTGAAAAAGAGGCCGCACTTCGATCGGACGCCTATTGTTTTGCCAAAGTAGGCCAGGATGAAATCGTAAAGGAATATTGCGAAAAGTTCGGAATACCCTTTGTGATGGTCAGACCAGGATACGTTTATGGCCCTGGCCACGACGCGATTACCAGCCGCGTAGGGATCGACACGTTTGGCATCTTCCTGCACCTTGGTGGGTCAAACAGCGTGCCGTTCACCTACGTCGATAATTGCGCTGAGGCCATTGTCCTGGCCGGGTTGCAGAAAGACGGCGTGGATGGAGAGGTTTTTAACGTGGTCGATGACGACCTGCCTTCCAGCCGTCAGTTCCTGCGCTTGTATAAGAAAAATGTAACCCACTTCAGTTCTCTTTACCTTCCTCACTTTGTCAGCTATACGCTTTGCTTTTTGTGGGAGAAGTACTCGGTCTGGTCAAATGGGCAGCTTGAGCCCACCTTTAACCGCAGGAAGTGGCACGCTGTTTGGAAGAAGACCTATTACAGTAACGAAAAACTGAAGACACGCCTGGGCTGGACTCCCAAAGTGCCCACTGCGGAAGGGTTCAGACGCTATTTTGCCGCCTGCCGGACAGTCGAGGAACGCCATGCTTAAAGTTGCCCTTGTAGGATGCGGAAAGATTGCGGACTCCCACGCGTCGCTGATTACCAAAATCGACGGATGCGAGTTGGTTGGAGTGTGCGACCGTGAAGAATTGATGGCACGGCAACTCTACGAGAGGTTTCCTGTCAGGCGGTACTTCAGCGATCTGGAAAAGCTTCTCAGCGAGACGAAACCCGATGTCGTCCATGTTACGACACCTCCACAAACCCACTTCGAAATCGCAAGGCGCTGTCTCGAGTCAGGTTGTCACGTATTTGTGGAGAAGCCTTTCACACTCTATGCCGAGGAGTCGCAAGCGCTAATAAACCTTGCAAACTCCAAAGGGCTCAAGTTGACGGCCGGGCACGACGACCAATTCAGCCCCGTTGCGCGGCGCCTGCGAAGTACCGTGCAGAGTGGGTATTTGGGCGGCCCGCCGGTCCACATGGAAAGCTATTTCTGTTACGAAATTGGAACGACCTATGCGCGGGCACTGCTTGGGGACAGTCGCCATTGGGTACGCCGCCTCCCGGGGAAATTGTTGCAGAACATCATCAGCCATGGCATTGCCCGGGTCGCTGAGTTCATGGTGGGCGATTCGCCCGAAGTTATGGCGTGCGGATTTGTCAGCCCATTTCTCAAAAGTCTGGGAGAAGCGGAAATCTGCGATGAGTTGCGCGTGGTGATCCGGGATGAGCGGGAGACCACAGCCTATTTCACTTTCTCCTCGCAGATGCGGCCATCCATGCACCAGTTTTGCATTTATGGTCCGGAGAACGGCTTGCTGCTTAATCAGGATCACGAAACGCTGATCAGGCTTCGAGGCGCCCGGTTCAAGAGTTATCTCGAGAAATTCGTTCCTCCCGTTCTATTTGCCAGGCAATATTTCGCAGGCTCTCTGGCAAATATGGCAGCATTCCTGCGGCGAGACCTGCATATGAGGTCTGGCATGGGCTATTTGATCGAATCCTTTTACCGCTCGATCACGGAAGATGCGCCCGTTCCCATCCCTTACCGTGAAATTTTGCTGACAGCCCGAATTATGGACAGTATCTTTGAGCAGATCAATCGCCGGCCTGTGGCGCTTCAGCCTGATCTTGAATTCCCGTCTGGTGTCCTTGTGCACCACAATTCACAAGTGTGAGTTGCAGATGTTTTGGATTGAGCGAGCGCACCGCGTGTGCGGCATACAGCCACGGGCAGGGCAATGGTTATTGGCAGATCCTTACGCGATCGAGCTTTAGCAAACTAGTTCCTGGATATTCCCCAATGAGAGAAATAAGAAAACTGAACCCGGGTTACAGCGTTGGCGTTGACTCTGTCGATGAGCAGAGCTGGTACGATGTTTTACGTTCGTTTGACGACGCAAATATTTTCCAGACCTGGGCCTGCGGCATGGTGACGTGCGGACGTCGGAACATGAGCCACCTGGTTGTTAGGAAAAACGGTGAAGTTGTTGCTGCCGCTCAGGCAAGAATTGTAAAGGTACCACTCCTCAATGTGGGCGTTGCTTACATTCAATGGGGGCCGCTGTGGCAGCCGAGTGGAAGTGGAAAGGATGTGGGGATATTTTGTCAGGCGCTTCGGGCGCTGAGGAACGAGTATGTCTGCAAGCGCGGACTTGTCTTGAGGCTGTTCCCCAATCTTTTTGATGATGATGACTCGTCCCTTGCCCAAGCTCTGGCTGATGAGGGGTTTTCACTGCCACGCAGGGATCGGCGCAGACGGACTATATTGATGAACCTGAACCCCGAACTTGAAGCGTTGCACGAAGGGATGCGGCAGCACTGGAAGCGCGAACTGAAAGTCGCCCTACGCAAGGAGTTGGAAGTCGTCGAGGGAACAGGAGAGGACTTTTTTGACTCTTTCCTTAGCATTTATGGAGAGATGATCTCTCGCAAAGGATTTTCGCCCGGTGCCGATGTTGAGGAATTCAGGCGGATGCAAGCTCAATTGCCCGAAGACTTCAAAATGAAAATCCTTCTTTGCAGGTCAAAGGAGGGTGTGTGTGCCGGCGTGATTTGTAGCGCTATCGGGAAATCTGCAATCTATTTGTTCGGCGCGACCAGTAATGCAGGCATGAAAAGCAATGGATCGTATCTGCTTCAGTGGAAGGTGATTGAAGAACTCAAACGGCAGGGCATTTCCATTTACAACTTGAACGGCATCAATCCAGAGACGAATCCCGGAACCTACCGGTTTAAATATGAGCTAAGCGGAGAAAACGGCAGAGACGTCTATAACCTGGGCCAATTCGATTCGCACTCTGGATTGCTTGGCTATTCGTGTGTTGAATTCGGAGATAAACTCCGGTCAACCCGCCGGGCTCTCAGCGACTTCATCGAATCCACACGTTCTTCGAAACTCTGGTTCAAGACTGCGCATTAGTTTTCCCGCCTGCCAACAGATATTCAATCAATTGCATCGGTGATTCACAATGTACCAGCGCCAAGCGATAACAACGGACGTGGGAGTCAGGTACCGGAACGGTGTGGAGCCCCGCCCCGGATCACTCATCATCAATGCGGATGATTGGGGCCGGGATCGGGAAACGACGGACCGTATCCACTCCTGTATTTCGCAGGGGGCTGTTTCGTCCGTAAGTGCCATGGTTTTCATGGAGGATTCCGAACGGGCCGCCGTAATGGCCCGCGATTCCGGCATCGATGCCGGGCTTCACCTTAATTTCACCACATCTTTTTCGGCCTCCGATTGTCCTTCCGGTGTTGTAATGCGGCAGTCGGAAATTGCGCGGTACCTGCTCCGGCACCGTCTTTCACAGGTGATCTATAATCCTTTGCTGGCCCGGTCCTTCCAATACGTTGTGGCTGCGCAGGTGGAAGAGTTTTGCCGTCTGTATGGGACAACCCCAGAGCGGCTTGATGGTCATCATCACATGCACCTTTGCGCCAACGTACTCCTCGGCGGCCTTTTGCCGGCTGGGACCAGGGCAAGGCGAAACTTCTCGTTTGAGCCAGGAGAAAGGAGCGTGTGGAACCGAACCTACCGGCAGACCGTTGATTACCTGCTGGCGCGGCGCAACCGTCTTACTGATTTCTTCTTCTCCCTTGCGCCCATCGAGCCGCGAGATCGCCTCCAGCGGATTTTCGAGTTATCCCGCGAACACGTTGTTGAATTGGAGACGCACCCTGTCAACCCTGAGGAATACCACTTCCTGACGGGGGGCGAGATTTTTCGTTGGGTTGTCTTTGGGGCTAAATCGGAATTCCAGAGCTGAAACCGACTAACCCGTTGCAGTCGATATCGTGGTGCACTGCCTGCTGGATGGGAGAACCGGATTGAGTTTCCAAGGGCAAGTTTTGGTATCGCAGGAACATTCTTTCGCCATCGATAACTTCGTTGGATTTGTGACTGAAAGGTTCAAGGCGTGCCCCTTGTTAAGTGCTGTTGAGCGGGAAGTCTGCGATACCTGCAATCACTTTTTTGCGGCAAGGGACGGTATCAGGATGCTGGAGGCAGGATGAGGGTCTGCAAGCCATGTGGAGTTCAAACCTGCTGTAGACGTGGTGGGTATCGGTATTTCCATGAACCAGTTGGAGCGGAACACCTTCCTGCAGGAGAAAATCCTTGGAGATATCCAAGATTACCCGCTGCCCCGACAGGCATTTGATGTGGTCGCATGCTGGTGGGTTCTGGAGCACCTAGCAAGACCAAAGGACGCGCTGATTAACTTGTTCGGTTCTGTAAAACAGGAAGGACTGCTGGTTCTTGCATTTGCAAATCTACTTTCCTCGAAAGGTATTGTCACGAAATTTACGCCGTTCTGGTTTCACATGCTGTTTTATCGCGTCATGAAATTCAAATCACGGCCCTTTCCTAGGTATCTTCGATTAGCAATCCCGCCAGGAAGAGTTGTTCGACTTGCACAGTCGAACGGTTTTCCAGTGGTGTTGTTCCGGCTGGTTGAAGGGACCATGACCAAGCGAGCCCTAACGCGCTCGTGGCTTATCGGTGGGACATTTTCTGGCGTAGATTTTGCCCTCCAGGCGATTTCTTTTGGCAGGCTAAGTTCACTGTCACTTGATTCGTGTGTAATGGTTCTGCGGAGGGGTTAGGGCCGCTCGTGAACGCGGTCTGAGAGCGCTATGAACAACGGCAAGACAGAACATACCTGCGTCTGTATCTGCACTTACAAGCGCCCGGAACTCTTGCGGCGCCTGCTGGAGGAGCTCACGAAACAGGTCACCGATGAAATGTTTACCTATTCAGTGGTGATTGTCGACAATGATCAACTTCGATCGGCGGAATCAACGGTGTCAGATTTTGCAGCTTCCACGTCGATTCCTGTGCGCTATTTTGTGGAGCCCGAGCAGAGTATTCCGAGGGCACGGAACAAGGCCGTAGAAAACGCTTCAGGAGATTACGTGGCGTTCATTGATGACGACGAGTATCCAGCCGAAAACTGGCTATTGCATCTGATTAAGGCGTGTAAGCAATACAACGCGGACGGTGCGGTGGGACCGGTGAGTTGCCATTTTGAGCAGGAGCCTCCGAAATGGATTGTGCAGGGCAGGTTCTGGCAGAGACCTACTTACACGACGGGTTTGGTTATCGACGGGAAAAAGGGGCGGACAAACAATGCGTTGGTCAAAAAGGACCTCTTTACCGGCTTGAAGGAACCCTTCCGTCCTGAATTTCGCACAGGAGAAGACCAGGAGTTTTTCTCGCAAATGATCGAAGAGGGGCACACTTTTGTCTGGTGCAATGAGGCGCTTGTTTACGAAACAGTTCCTCCCAATCGCTGGGAGAGATCCTTTATTTTGAAAAGAAGCTTGCTGCAAGGCAGCATTTCTCCTCTGCACCGGTCTTTCGGCCTGGTCAGATTTGCCAAATCATTGATTGCAATTCCGGTTTATGCGGTGATGCTGCCGGTAGCGGCGATCCTGGGGCAACACCGGTTTATGTCTCTCCTGGTCAAGCTGGCATTTCACTTAGGAGCTGTCCTTAACTGTATGGGCATCAAGGCTGTCAAGCAGCCTTATGTTACCCAGTAGGCATCAGGATTAATACCCAATCCGCCTTTTGGTTTGGCAGGAGGTTCGTCAGTGTCTGTGCCATTGCTTACATCGCAAGCCGTGCGTGACGCGGCCGTCAACGATACCGCAGAAATCAGTATTAGGGGGATATGGACCAGAGTTCCTACACTTAACATTGGCGGTAATAAGGTGATCGTCGGGGGAAAATGGCTTAAGATGGCCATGGTTTTAGATGAAGAATGGCAGATTTCTGAGATAAGAGACCCTGTCCTATGCGTACATACGCTGAAAGGACAGCAATTCCCCAGCCTGCGTGCTGACATCTTCACTTTCGTTCAGAAGCCTCCAGCCACGACGCCACGATATGAGTACTTTACGGAGTGGGAGAGCGTCGCTGTTACTTCAACCACCAGCTTTAAGGATTGGTGGGAAAAATTGCCACAGGAGACCCGGAAGAATGTGAGGCGGTCTCAAAGACGTGGGGTAACCGTGAGGCTCTGCCAGCTTGACGACGAATTGGTCAAAGGCCTGGTGGACTTGAACAATGACTCTCCCGTCCGACAGCGAAGACCTTATGCACACTACGGCAAGAGCTTTGAGGAGGTAAAGAAAGACCAGCTATCGTTTCTTGATCACAGCGACCTAATCGGCGCGTACTTCGGGGAGGAACTGGTCGGCTTCCTAAAGCTTGTTTACAGAGGAGAGACTGCTTCGATACTGACGTTTCTTCCCAAGGCTTCCCACTATGACAAGCGACCTGCAAATGCATTGATTGCAAAAGCAGTCGAACTCTGTGAATCAAAAGGGATATCTTTCCTGACATATGGCTTGTTTAATTACGGAAACAAGGGTGATTGTTCGGCACGAGTCTTCAAGACTCGTAATGGATTTGAAGAAATGCTGGTCCCCAGATTCTATGTTCCCCTCACGCTGAAGGGAAGAATCGGCCTGAAGTTAAATCTTCACCGCGGACTTATAGGAATTATTCCTCACGATCTGATTGCCTTGGGAGTCAGTCTTCGATATAAATGGTATAACCTGAAGCAGTTGATAAGCCGGCGTAGCTTAATGGTAGAGCAACCGAGATTGTAACTCGGGAGGAGGGGCGTTCAAATCCCCCAGCCGGCTCCATTCGCAGTTATCAGTGCGAAATCCTGAATGTCAGCAGTGAGCCCTGTACCAGGTTGTGTTTGACACTCTTATCTACCTCCAGCCTCCTGTTTCCTGATTACTAAGATGCCTGGGATTGTTGGTCTTATTACGAAGAAACCACGCGAATGGGCTGAACCCCTCCTGGGCACAATGGTGCAGACCATCCGCCACGAATCCTTTTACCGAAGTGGTACATGGGTTGATGATTCGCTGGGGATATATGTTGGTTGGACTGTGCAGGAGAACTCGTTTTCAGACGGCATGCCAGTTTCCAACGAACGGGGCGATTCGGTCCTTGTCTTTTCAGGTGAGGACTTCCCGGAGCACGGAACCTGCTCCAGGCTTAAACAGCACGGCCACGTCTTTGCGCCTGATGGGCCTTCTTACTTGGTTCACCTCTGTGAGGAAGATGACTCTTTTCCGGCGACCTTGAATGGGAAGTTCCATGGACTTCTGATCGACCGGTTGCGAGGGACTGCACTTCTCTTTAACGATCGGTATGGAATGCACCGGCTCTACTACCACGAGTCCAAAGACGCGTTCTATTTTGCGGTCGAAGCCAAGGCGATCCTTGCTGTCTACCCCGAATTGCGCAGAATGGATGCACAGGGGCTGGGCGAGTTCGTGGCCTGTGGCTGTGTGTTGCAGAACAGGACAATCTTCGATGGAATTCATGTGCTTCCGGGAGCTTCTGCGTGGGTGTTCCGCAATGGCATGCTTGAAAGCAAAAAGAATTACTTCCAACCGCGTGAGTGGGAAGAGCAAGCTCCATTAGAGCCGGAGGAGTACTACCGTGAGCTGAAGGACAAGTTTTCCAGAAACCTGCCGTACTATTTCAATGGGCGGCAGAAAGTGGGGATATCCCTCACGGGCGGTTTGGATACCCGGCTGATTATGGCCTGGTGGAAGTCGGCGCCGGATACACTCCCTTGCTATACCTTTTCGGGGATGTTTCGCGACTGCCAGGACGTCCTTGTTGCCCGGAAAGTGGCAGACATTTGCAGGCAGTCGCATCACGCCATCACCGTTGGAAATGAGTTCCTCCAGCGCTTTTCCCGCTACGCTGAACGTAGTGTTTTCCTCAGCGATGGGTGTGTGGATGTGAGCCGTGCCTCCGACCTGTATGTCAGCGAGAAAGTTCGGGAGATTGCACCGGTCCGGATTGTGGGTACTTACGGCAGCGAATTGCTGACCCGGGTCGCGATGTTCAATGCGGCGGATCCTATGCCTGGGATCTTCAGTCGGGATCTGCTTCAATACGTTCATCAGGCAAAGTCAACTTACGCAGAAATTCGCAGCGGGCATCCGGCTACTTTCGCTGCTTTCCGGCAGTCTCCCTGGTGGCATTACGGAGTGCTTACGCTTGAGCAGAGTCAACTGACCGTCCGGTCTCCGTATCTTGACAACGAACTCGTCCGCACAGTTTATCGCGCGCCAGCATCGCCGGCTGCAACAGGAGACGTGCGATTGCGGATGATTGGTGATGGGGATCCGATTCTCGGGCGAATTCCGAGCGACCGCGGAATTGGTGGGAGCACGCGATTTCCTTTGGCGATGGTTTCTCGATGCTTTCTCGAGTTCACCCTCAGAGCTGAATACCACTACGATCAGGGTATGCCACAGTGGCTGGCAAAGATCGACCATCTTTTTTCTCCTTTGCATTTCGACCGGTTTTTCCTTGGCAGGCACAAGTTTGCTCATTACCGGATCTGGTATCGGGACTTTCTCTCTTCATATGTCCGGGAGATGTTACTCGACCCCAGAACTTTGTCGCGGCCTTACCTGGAGCGGAGCGCTCTCGAAGGCGTGGTGCAAGGCCACTTGAAAGGCGACTGTAATTACACCAACGAAATCCATACCTTGTTGACACTGGAACATCTGCACCGGCAGTTCCTCGATCCGAAGTAAGGAATATTCACTTCGTTTACTGACGTAACCACCTTATGAATCCGCATCTTGCTGCTTTCGTGTTTGCGCTGGGAATCCTGGCACTCTTCGCGCTTTACCGGGATCGCAGAGCCCGAACTTCCACAGCTCTTTGGATTCCGACCATATGGATCCTGCTTGCAGGGTCTCGAATGGTCTCGCTGTGGTTGCAAACAGCACCCGTGGTACAGACTCCCCGGGAGTACGTTGATGGCAGCCCTCTGGACCGATTAATTCTGACGATGCTTCTGATGGCGGCCATTATGGTGCTTATTGCCCGATGGCATCGCGCCGTAAGAGTCCTGCGAATGAACGGACCCATTCTTCTTTTCTTCTCATATTGTGCGGTTAGCGCCTTCTGGTCCGATTATACCGGTGTCGCGCTGAAGCGATGGGTCAAGGCAGTGGGCGACGTTGCAATGGTCCTAATCGTCTTAACGGACCGGGATCGTGTCACAGCAATCAAGAGGCTTCTTACAAGAGTAGGTTTTCTTCTTATGCCCCTTTCCGTCTTGTTGATTGAGTTTTACCCGAGCATAGGACGTGCCTATATGCCAGAAATCGGGCAAGTGGCAAACGTGGGGGTAACAACTAACAAGAACACCCTGGGGATGGTCTGCATGGTCCTGGGTGTCGGATTTGTATGGCTTCTGATCAAGGCGCTCCGCGAGGAACGGCATCGATTCAGGCAGGTCGTTGCCATTGGTTCCACGCTGCTGATTATCCTCTGGCTCTTGTACATGGCGCATTCAGCAACTTCCCTGGCTGCGTTCCTGCTGGGGTCGTCTCTGATCGTTTATCTGAACCTGCCGGGGAATGTTCGACCGTCAAGGGTGCACTTTATTGTTGGTGTGATGGTATTAACAGCCTGCCTGGCGTTTCTATTCCCTGAAATCTACGCCTCCGCTGTCCACGCGCTGGGAAGAAACACAGGCCTGACAGGTCGCACGCAGCTTTGGAATGTGCTTCTTGGGATGGACCACAGGCCTTGGCTCGGGACAGGTTATTCGAGCTTCTGGCTTGGGAACCGCCTTCGAACACTTTGGATCATTTTCCCCTGGCAACCCAACGAAGCCCACAACGGATACATCGAAATCCTGCTGGATCTGGGTTGGGTCGGAATTGTCCTGCTTGTGAGCCTCATTGTTTCCGGATATCGGAACGGCATCGCCGAGTTCAACCGCGACCCGGAAGCGGGCAGTCTCAGGCTGGCATACATTGTTGTCGCTGTGGTGTACAACTTTACCGAGTCAGGATTCAAGATGTTGAATCCTACATGGATCTTTTTCATCTTTGCCATTCTTGCACTACCTGAAGTACCCGTGAGCAAGACTCTGACTGTCGAAGCTCAGGAGCCGGCAGGGATTCCCGCAGGGGAGTTGGCAGCCGCAAGCACACATTTCTATGAGGGAACGCTTTGAGACCATTTGACGCAAGCGGCGGGTTCAGCCCTGCTTCGGGAGAGGGCGGCGAGTTGTGGCATCTCGCTGTTCGTGGCGCTGGGGCCACAGTGTTTGCCCAAGGACTCCTGTTGGCCGTTCACATCGTTTCTACAGTGATCCTCGCCAGGTTGCTGACTCCAGCGGACTTCGGGGTGGTCACCATGGTGACTACCTTCAGCTTGCTTATTTTGAACTTCGGTTTGAACGGATTTACGGAAGCGGTGGTTCAGATTGAAGAGATCAACAATGCTTTGGCAAGCAATCTTTTCTGGATCAACTTGGGCGCAGGCGTGCTTTTTACGATTGGATTCGCCGCGGCAGGCACGCTCCTTGCAAGGTTTTACGAGAACCCGCTGGTCGCTCCCATCTCTATCGGCATTTCGTTGACAATCTTTTTCAACAGCGTTTCAGTCCTGCATCTGGCCCTTCTCAAGCGAGCCATGCGATTTCCGGTCCTTGCCATAAATGACATTGTCGCTCGCTCCTTTTCAGTTCTTGTTTCAGTTGTGTTTGCTTTGACGGGCTGGGGGTTCTGGGCATTGGTCGCAGGAGCCGTTGCGTTGCCGTTTGCAACATCTACGGGCGCCTTAGTGCTTTGCCGGTGGATGCCGAATCTGCCGCGCCGAGTTCCCGGAACGAGGTCGATGGTTCGGTTTGCAATCAATGTTTACGGGCACTTCAGCGTCAACTATTTCGCCCGGAACCTTGACAATGTTCTGGTGGGCTGGCGCTTTGGTGCCCAACCACTTGGTTTTTACAAGAAGGCCTATGATCTGTTTGTGCTTCCCACAAGCCAGCTGGTATCACCACTGACGGTGGTTGCTGTTTCAGCCCTGAGCCGGTTGAAGGATGATGCGGCCCAATACCAGCGTTATCTTCTTAGATCTCTCGCGGTTATCGCATTTGTGGGGATGGGGCTGGGCGGAGCCCTGACGCTGGTTGGCAAGGATGTAATCCGATTGGTTTTGGGGCCGGGGTGGGAGGAGTCAGGCCGGATATTCATGTATTTTGGCCCTGGAATTGGAATCATGCTTCTCTATTACACGCATGGTTGGATCCATCTTTCCATTGGCACCGCAAACCGCTGGTTTCGCTGGGGGATCGTTGAGTTTGTTGTCACAGCCTTCCTTTTTCTCGTGGGGCTACGTTGGGGGCCCATCGGGATGGCGCTAGCGTGGACATCATCGTTCTGGATCCTTGCGATTCCTTCGTTCTGGTATGCAGGGAAGCCCATCAACTTCAAAGCCACCGCGGTGATTGCCGTTGTCTGGAAGTATGTTCTGGCCTCTACCCTGGCCGGTCTCGCCTGTGCCTGGTTGCATTCGTCGCTCATTTCGGTGGTTGCAAGCAAGGGAATTGAAGGCGCGTTCATGCGGATGGTTGTGGTTTCTTCAGTATTTGCGGTTCTGTATATCGGAGTCGTAGCCACCTTTTTCCGTGGATTTGAACCTATTCACCAGGTGGCACGGCTCCTGCCAGACATGCTTCCGGCGGGCTGGCGCTCGAAAGCGTCCCGTGTGGTTTCCATGGCTGGTGGTAAAGGAATGGAACCTGTCCTCAGCATTTCCAAGGGCGAAATTCCCGAAACCGGTGGGGAGTGATCCAAATGCGAGCAGCGACCGAACCGGCAGGTGCCGCGATTCGCACCAACGACCCCGGCGATCGCGGCAAGGTGGTAGCGGAATCGGGGGGCGAGCCGGAGGTCGCGCTCCTCACAGGCGGTTTTGACAAACATTACACGCTGGACCTTGCACGTGCTCTTGTATCCAAAGGTGTGAGCATGGATGTTGTCGGTGGTGATGAGTTGGATGGCCCCGAGATGCGCGCTATTCCCGGGTTGAACTTTCTCAATATGCGAAACAATCGGCAGCCGGATGCCAATTTTGTGAACAAAATTTGGCGAGTGTTGATCTACTATTTCCGGTTGATCTGCTATGCCTGGGGTGCCAAGCCCAGGGTCTTTCATCTTCTTTGGAACAATCGGCTCCAGCTCTTCGACCAAACCTTGTTGATGCTTTACTACAAGTCCCTGGGGAAGAAGATTGCTTTCACGGCCCATAACATTAACGCGGGAAAAAGGGATTTGAACGATTCGTTTCTTAACCGACTTGGTTTGAGGATCCAGTATCGACTTGCAGATCGCATTTTTGTGCATACAAACAAGATGAAGAGCGAATTGGTCCATGGTTTCCGTGTTGATGAAAAAGTCATAACCGTCATTCCTTATGGGATCAACAACGCTGTTCCTCGAACAGATTTAACCCCGGCTGAAGCAAAACGGTGGTTAGGCATCTCTTCAGAAGACAAGACGATACTCTTCTTCGGAAGTATTCGCCCATACAAGGGGTTGGAATACCTGGTTGCTGCTCTTGAACGGGCCTTGATGAGTGACGTTGATTACCGCCTGATCATTGCGGGGCGGCCCGGAAGAGGTTCCGAAGCTTACTGGGGAGGAATTCTTCAGGCAATCCGTCACATGCCCATTCGAGGGCGTGTGATTGTGAGAGATAAACATGTACCGGACGAAGAAGTGGAATTGTATTTCAAAGCTGCAGATGTCCTGGCGCTTCCGTATACGGAAATATTCCAAAGCGGTGTCCTTTTTCTTGGATATGGTTTCGGCCTTCCGGTGATCGCTTCGGACGTGGGATCGTTAAGAGAAGAAATCGTCGAGGGGCGAACCGGGTTTATTTGCAAGCCGTGTGACCCGACCGATCTGACCCGGGCCATTAATGCGTATTTCCGAAGTGATCTGTTCGAGACACTGAATGATCAACGTCAGGAAATACACGACTACATTAGTGCGTGGCATTCATGGAGTCATGTGGGAGAAATTACGCGAAGCGTGTACGCAGATTTGTACGGAGGATCTCCCGCAAGAGAGTTGGCACCGGTCGTTTCCCCCGGAACGCGTCATTCGGAATGAACCACGCAATAACTCTGCATCGAGTTGCTGAGGAAATGATTCGGAAGAAACAATCCGCTCCCACGGCTGATAAATCCAAAACGCGGATGAGACCGGCGGATGTCTTTTTGCAATCAAGCCCGGGCGTCTGGCTAAACCCTCATTCAGTCGCATCGATCCAAACCGGGTTGCCCTGCCCGCAAGTAAGACGCCAGCGAGGCCAGCTAGCGGCCTTGGAAGACTCATTTTGCAGCATTGTGCTAAGTCCATGTATTTGCAATGTCTTAGCAAAGTCGGGTGCGCAAGCTGTGTGGGCCGCTTTAGATGAACAGGCTGAAGTTCCTGACCTTTTTCTGTTCCCCTGTCCAGTAGATAGAGGCTTGAGGGTATTCGTATACTGTTGTTGCTGTGGGAACATCTGCGTAGACACCTATCATGCAGGTGCCCTGGCAATAACGAGTTTAAGAGGCAGAGGGAAAATGAACCGTAAACTGTCAACGCTATTGTTTGTCGTCATGCTTGGGTTTCCCGTGCTTGTGCATGCCCAGAGCGCGAGTGGGATTATCGATGCAAGCCGAATGATTGATTGGAGTCAGGCGGGCGTAGTCGGTGGCATCCCAAATCGGAGCACTGTGTGCGCGACGTTGAGCCCAGGAGCCACGGCATCCCAAATCAACAGCGCGATCGCGTCATGTCCAAGCGGTCAGGTTGTTTACCTGAATGCCGGCACATACAACCTCTCTTCAGGAATTGATTTTGCTGGTCACAGCAGCGTGACTCTTCGGGGCGCTGGACCCGACAAGACGCTCATCACCTTCTCCGCGGGCGCTGGCTGCAATGGATTGAATGCCGACGTCTGTATTGAAGGCGCTAACAACTATCAGAATAGCCCCCAGAACACCGCAAGTTGGACAGCCGGATATTCCAAGGGGACGACGCAGATTACGCTCAGCAATGTCAACAACCTGCATGTTGGGACCAGCATTCTTATTCTTGATCAGCAAGACAATGCGTCGGATCCCGGTACGGCCTTTGTTTGCGCAACTAGCGGCGTGTGCTCTATGGAAGGGCCATCGGGCAGTGGACGTAGCGGCCGTGCGCAGGAGCAGCTTGTGCAAGTCCAGGCTATCAGTGGGAACACGGTCACGATCACTCCCAGACTTTATATGTCGAATTGGAATGCCTCGCAAAGCCCCGGGGCATGGTGGGCCAATTCCACCATATCGAATGATGGGATCGAAGATGTGTCCTTGGACCATTCCGGCAGTTCTGCATCGAGCGGCATTTCAATTTACGGCGCAATCAATTGCTGGGTGAAGAATGTCCGGTCGCTGAATTCAAATCGCAACCATGTCTGGCTGCTTGAAACCATTCATTCAACGGTTCGTGACAGCTACTTCTACGGAACCCAAAACGCCTCTTCGCAGAGTTACGGAGTCGAGATGTACATGACGTCCGACGACTTGATTGAAAACAATATTTTCCAGCATGTTGCGGCGCCTGTTCTTCCGAACGGCTCTGTTTCGGGTAACGTCATTGCATACAATTTTTCTACGGACGATTACTACGCGGGAACCACCTGGATGGCTTATGCTAATCAGCTTCACGGTGCCGGAACAGATATGGCGCTGTTCGAAGGCAATGAAAGCAACGGTTTTATTGCAGATCCGATCCACGGGACTCACAACTTCATCACGGTTTTCCGGAATGAGTACGCCGGTTGGGAGTCCGGGAAAACAGGGCAGACAATCCCCATCAACCTGGCGTCCTACAGCCGGTATTTTAATGTGATCGGCAACGTCCTTGGCCATGCCGGGTATCACACTCAATATGAGGATGTGGCGCCCAGCGGTTCCAATCCTGACCGGTCAATATACGTTTTGGGGTATTCCGCGCTGGACGGTGCTACAGGTTCGTTCCCTGACGACCCCAAAGTTGCCACAACTCTGATGCGATGGGGCAACTATGATGTCGTTACGGGTTCCGTGCGATGGGATACGTCTGAAGTGCCGAGTGGTCTTTCTCAGTACGCCAATCCTGTCCCGTCGAGTCAGACTCTACCGGCGTCTTTCTTCCTTTCAGGGCAGCCGAGTTGGTGGGGTACCCCGTGGGGCAATCCACCTTGGCCGGCCATCGGACCCGATGTTACGGGCGGACCTGGACCCGGGGGTCATTCCTATGCGAATCCAGCCCAACTCTGTTATACAAACACATCTAAAGACAGCAACGGCATCTTGAACTTTAATGCCGACAACTGCTATACCAGTTCTCCTGCGCCGGCTGCGCCAACTGGTCTCGGGGCCGTTGCTCATTAGCATCGGTTCCAGTTCTACCTTAGGTGCACAAATCTTACATGTCCCCGGCAACGCCACCCCCCAAGTTGCGGACCTCGGGGACATCCGAATCCTAAGAAGTTCACAAAGCGGAAAACCGGATAATATCTTGGATCCCAGAGCGGCAGGGGCGAACGGTCTGTTGTTCCCTTTTAAGTACCGCAGGGCATTTCCTTTTGATCCCACGATTCAGTGTTCCCTATCGGGTTTGTGGTTCGATAGATCCGTAATCACTCAGCACGAACATGATCTACCAGACCAATCCGCTCAGAGACCGGCGATGAGATCCCTTCGTAGAAGGGCATCCCGATGCTTCTATATTTCATACCTCGGGCTGGCTTGAGGCTCTTCGGCGGACATACGGTTACGAACCGGTTGTTTACACAACTTCACCCCCGCAGGGAGAATTAACCAACGGCTTTGTATTTTGTCGCCTATCAAGCTGGCTAACCGGCAAGAGGTTGGTTTCTCTTCCGCTTTCCGACTATTGTGATCATTTTCCTGAAAGCGAAAGCTCTGAAGGTGAACTACTCAAGGAGTTGTGCAAGGAGCGATCGGTTCAAAGTTTGAAATATATTGAGTTTCGTCTGAGGAAAAGCTGTCCGGGCCTGCAACATTTCACGAGGTCTGGCCAGACCTACTGCTTCCACACGCTCGATCTTACCCCTCTGTTGGAAGCTTGTTCTCTGCTTTACACCCCAGTTGCATAAGGCAAAAGATCAGGCGGGCAGAGAGAATGGCTTCTCTGTCGCGAAGGGTTTTCCACGGACTCGTTGAAGATGTTTTATGACCTTGTTGTCATGACGCGCAAAAGGCATGGTTTACCGCCTCAGCCGTTTTTCTGGTTTCGTAACCTTGCAATATGCCTGGCACCCGCGATGCGAGTTCGATTGGCGATGGCAGGTGAAACGCCCGTCGCAGGCATCGTAACACTCAGGTTCCGAGATACACTCCTCGTCAAGTAGGCAGCCTCTGACCGGCGGTTTCAGAACCTGGGTGGAACACAATGGCTCTTGTGGAGAACTATGCAGGGGGCGAAGGATCTTGGGCTGCGGGAATTAGATCTCGAGCGGACGGATTGGGGCAATTCCGGGCTGCTAGCTTTTAAGGACCGCCTGGGGGCAAGACGATATTTACTCAACTGCTGGTGGCATTCGAAAGCGTTTGTCCAGCCACGACGATTTCGAGTACTTTACGGCCCTTTAGGCTGGTTTGTCGCGCATGCTCCGGTTTCAATGATTACTATCGTCGGACGCCTCTTATATCGTCATATTGGCTGAGCAGCAGGTAAGACAAACATCTTCAACTTCTAGATCACGTAATTAGACCAAGATGCTGAGAGGGCATGTGGTATTCCCTCTGCGTATCACATCGCGGCCATGATCTCTGTCGATACGATCCCCTCATTTTGAACTCGACTACACAACTTTCCAGGTAAGGGCAGGCGATAGTAGCTCCCCCCGCAATTTTCC
Source organism: Acidobacteriota bacterium (assembly GCA_021787735.1). GTDB lineage: Bacteria > Acidobacteriota > Terriglobia > UBA7540 > UBA7540 > SCRD01. The sequence goes on from JAJYLL010000020.1 coordinate 36,967, forward strand.
GAAGAGGGAGGAGCGGCACGGCCTCGATTTACCAGTGAATTGCTGACCGGAGCGACTATGCGAAAGTACATCAGATTCATCGACGGATTCAGAAGATTTCACAAGGTGCGAATGCAGCCTGAAGAAGCTGCTGCCCTGGCACGGACATTTATCAAAAAACGGGTTGAGTCCCGCGAAGAGAATTTCCTGAACCTGGTGGAGATGGGGGTTTTCAACTATCCCCGTAGCCCGTACCGGAAGCTGCTTGAGCCCAGGAAGATCTCTTTCACTGATCTCAAGAACTGGGTGTCACGGGACGGGCTGGAAGGGGCCCTCCGGACACTGGAAAGCGAAGGCGTTTACTTCACGGTTGACGAATTCAAAGGAAGGGTGCCGGTAAGCCGGAACGGCGAGCACTTCCAGTGTAACGAAAAGATGTTCGACAATCCGTTCGTTTCGCAGGTCTACGAGGTCCGAAGCGGGGCGACGCGAAGCGCCGGGACGAGGGTCCGGATCGATTTTGATTATCTTCACCAACGTTCGCTCTACGATGCGCTCCTCTTGGACATTCATGGTTGCCTGACGGCCCCTGTGGCCAACTGGTTCCCGGTGTTTCCTGGGGCGCCGGGTATCAACTCCAGTTTGCGGTTTGCACACATCGGCAACCCCGCGCGCCGGTGGTTCTCGCAGGTTGACGAGAAGAAGCTCAGGATCGGTTGGGAAAAGAAGTGGGGCAAGAAGCTTATTTATGTGCTCAGCCGAATTTATGGGAATCCGTTGGCGGCCGCCGAATTCGTGGATCTGAACCAGGCGCACAAGGTCGCGGAGTGGGTGTCGCAAATGCTGAAGGAACACCCGCGCTGCGTGGTCTACACTTTTGCTGCTTCCGCCGCGCGAATCTGCATGGCGGCTGCGGATGCCAACCTGAGTATCAAAGGTGCGAAATTCCTGGTGACGGGAGAGCCGCTCACTCCGCAGAAGAGGTATGAGATTGAAGCGGCTGGCGCTTCCGCGGTACCGGTCTATGGCATTTCGGAGGCCGGTGTGATTGCTGCTGGATGCGACAGGCCGTTCGAGGCCAGTGACCACTGCCATTTGTACAAGGACACCACGGCAATCATTTCTCACCAGTGCCAAGTTCCGTACACTGACGCAACCGTTAAGTCTTATTTGTTTACCAACATCCTTTATGAATCGCCCAAGATCCTTCTGAACGCCGACATGGGCGACTACGGAGATCTTACGCTGGGAACTTGCGACTGCGGTTTCGGCGACGTGGGATTTGACACCTATCTCAGCGGCATTCGGAGTTACGAGAAGCTTACAGGCGAGGGAGTGACCTTCGTTAATACAGATTTTGTATGGATCATCGAGAAGAAACTCCCTGAGATGTTTGGCGGAAAGAGCACCGACTACCAGCTTGTTGAGGAAGAGGGTAGCAACGGGATACCTCATCTGCGGTTGCTCGTCAGCCCGCGGGTGGACAGCATCGACGAACGCAGAATCGTGGAGTCGTTTCTCCGCTTCCTGAAAGGCGCCGAGGCCCAGTCCTGGGGCGAGGCTGGGACCGTAATGTGGAGCCAGTCTGGAGCTCTGCGAGTGGTTCGCGAAGCCCCGATGGCGACAGCAAGCGGAAAGATCTTGCCGTTTTATTTGTTGAAGTCGCAAAAAAACTCGTCACGGATCACACCGTGTACAACAGGAGGGGAATATGGGATTTCCGACACGAAGAATGAGAAGGCTTCGGCAGAATGCCGCGTTCCGACGGTTGGTTCGTGAAACAACCCTTGGCGTTGACGACCTGCTTCAGCCATTTTTTGTTGTTCCAGGCCATGGAATTAAGGAAGAGATCAGTTCCTTGCCGGGGAACTACCATCTCTCGATTGATTGCCTCATCGAGGAAACCAAAAAGGCGCAGGCTCTGGGCGTTCCTGCGATTCTCCTTTTCGGCGTTCCCGAAGAGGCGGACAAAGACCTTTATGCGTCCGGAGCGTACGCTCCCCATGGAATTGTCCAGGAAGCGGTAAGAGCTCTGAAGAGCAACGTACCGGATCTCCTGGTCACCACAGACGTCTGCCTCTGTGAATACACCCCGCACAGCCATTGCGGCGTTCTGAAGGATGGTTATCTCTTGAACGACGAATCCCTGGAGATCCTGGCCAAGACGGCCGTATCGCACGCGGAAGCCGGATCGGACATGGTTGCTCCCGCCGCCATGCTGGACGGTCAGATTGCGACATTGCGGGGAGCCTTGGACTCGAATGGCTTCCAGAATGTGGCCATCATGGCCTATTCCGCCAAGTTTGCGTCCAAACTCTACGAGCCGTTTTTCAAAGAGGGAACGCAGTCCGCCTTGAAAAGTGGGAACAAGAAGACGCATCAGATGCCTTTCTACAACTCCGATGAAGCCATGCGCGAGATCGCTCTCGACATCGAAGAGGGTGCGGATATCGTCATGGTGAAACCGGCACTCTTCTACCTCGACATTGTTTATCGCGCCCGGCAGCAGTTCCAGATGCCGCTTGCGGTTTACAACGTGAGCGGTGAGATGGCCATGATTGATGCCGCCGCACGGCTCGGGCGCTTGGACAGGAACCGGATCATGTTTGAGGCGTTAGCATGCATGAAGCGGGCGGGTGCAGACGTCATCATCACTTATGCCGCCATGCAGGTTGCACAGTGTCTGAATGGGAAACGGCTCTGCATTGACGCCGAAAGCTTGCCTGAAGCTGCCATGAGTGGAGTCAATGTTTAAGGTATGGCGGGTCATTTCAGAACACCCTGGGCGCAGGATCCGACGAGGGTCCTGCACCAGGCTTTACCTGAACCAGCAACAGTTGCAACACCAGATCTGAAAAGCGAAGGGTTCTTTTCACCATGGAAATCGTCGTCGTCGGACTAAATCACCGCACAGCGAGTGTCGAACTGCGGGAACGCATGGGCTTCGACAAGGAACATGCTTGCGAAGCCTCCCGGCAAATTCGCTCTCGCGGTGTGCTGAGCGAGTTAGTGATCCTTTCAACTTGCAACCGGACAGAACTCTACGGGGTTCCCAATGGTCATGCAAACAGCGCAGCGGCCCTGGAAGCATTCTTTGTTTCATACCATAAGATGCAGCCCATGGATGCCCGTGCGGCTTTTTACCGTCACGCAGGACGCAACGCTATTCGCCACATCTATCGAGTCGCATCAGGTCTGGACTCGATGATGCTCGGCGAGGCCGAGATTCTGGGCCAGGTGCGGGAGGCGTATCGCAGCGCTTTTAAGCAGGGCGCTACCGGGCGCACTCTCAACCGCTTGTTCCAGTCGGCGCTGGAAGTGGGTAAGCATGTCCGGACAGATACCGGAATCGGCATGCACCCCATGTCAGTTGCGTTTGCCGGCGTCAAGCTGGCCGAAGGGATCTTATCTTCTCTCGACAACCGTCGAGTGATGGTTCTCGGCGCAGGGGTCACGAGTGAGAAGGTTCTTCGGCATCTGTGCGATCGTGGAACACCGCAAGTCCGAATCCTGAACCGGACCGCAGAGCACGCTAAGGTCCTTGCATCACGGTACGGCGGCGAAGTCGTGCCCTGGACAGACTTGGAGAAAAACCTGGAGTGGCCGGACCTGGTGGTAACTTCAGTCTCCAGCCAACAACCGATCCTGAGCCAGGAAATTCTGGAACATGCTCTTGAAGCACGCAGGAACCGAGTTCTGATGCTGATCGACCTGGGCGTCCCTCGCAACGTGGCGGCCAGCGCGAGTGAAATTCCCGGGATCTATCTATACAATATTGACGACCTGAAAGAAATCGTATTGAAGAACCTGAAGGCCCGGGAAAAGGAGATTCCGCGGGCGGAAGCTATCATTGAAGAACATATCGAGAATTTTGTGCGGTGGCACGCAGGCCTGTCCGCATGTTCGATGCTCCTGGACCTTCGCGCCGGATCCCAAGTGGACCGGGACACGTTCCTCCGTAAACACGCGGGAGCGATGTCTTGTTACTCCTGCGATGAGCGAGCTTATGTTATGGAGCTGCTGAAGAAGTTTCTTAACGGATCAATGCAGGACGGGGCAAGCGCAGTGCATGAAGAATCTGAAATCTGGAGCAGAATCGAAGACCTGAGCGCCCTGTGTACCGCCCTGGATCAGAAGTTGAGGAAGTGCGGATGACGTTGCAGTCCGTTGCTTCCTTCTAACGTTGCTTCATCACAGGGTGAATAGTCTTTTCTCAGCTTCAGACATTCGGCATTATGGGGACCGCGGGATGAATTTGCGTGCGTTCATTGAGATTCTCTCAAGGGAAGGGTGCCTGAAACGTGTTGACAAGCTTGTCGATTGGAGATGCGAGCTTGGAGATATTACGAGAAATAACGCCCTGCCTTTGCTGTTCGAGAACATCAAGGACTATCCCGGGCTGCGGGTGTTCACCAATGGACTGAGCAGCCCTGCATCGATGGCGCTGGCGATGGGGTTCCCTCCGGGGAAAGGCCGCAACGCCATCATGAACGAAGCCCGACAAAGATCGGTGGCCCCTAAGAAACCCATCCTGACTGAAAACGGGCCTGTACAGCAAAACGTCGTTGAAGGGCGGGACATCAACCTCCTGAGGTTTCCGGTCCCTCAGTGGAGCAAATACGACGCCGGTCGCTACATTGGGACATGGCATGCTAACGTGACCTGCGATCCGGAGACAGGTTGCCGAAACCTTGGTGTTTATCGGATGCAGGTGCTGGCTCCCAATCAGGCGACCGTTAGCACATCTGCACGTAGTCACCTGGCTTGGCAATTCGCCAAGGCTGAAAAGATGGGTAGCCCTTTGGAAATGGCGGTTGTGATCGGGGCGGCGGAAACACTTGTAATGGCGGCTGCGGCCGCTTATCCGTTTGGTTGCGATGAGTATGATCTGGCAGGCGGCTTGGACGGCGAAAGCCTTCAGCTTATCCGCTGCCGGACGGTCAGCCTTGAGGTCCCAGCGGATTCTGAAATTGTGGTCGAAGGCTTTCTTAAGCCGGGCGTTCGGGTGCCGGATGGCCCTTACCTCGATTATGCCGGAAAGCCCACTACAAACCCTAAAGCCTTCGTTTTTGAAGCAACCCGGCTGATGTACCAGAACGCCCCGATTTTCCGTGGCGCGGCAGTGGGGCATCACGCTGCCGAAGATCAGCAGTTGTTTTCACTGCTGTCAGAACTGGACCTTTTTGATTTTCATAATTCGCGGCCAAGGCACAGGATTGAATCCAGCCTGATCAAGGGGAGGCTCTTCCGGGCCTTCCAGTTGTGCGGCAGAATAAGCGTCCCTGCCTTCCTGCGAAACAAGATCAAGGCCTTGAGCTATATTCCCTGATTGATCCTGCCCTCAAACAAAAAAAAGACATTTGGAGGGTGCCGTGACGGACTTACTCTTTGTGCATGTTCCCAAGTTCGATAACTATTGCAAGCCGTTCAATCGGTTTTCGTTTATCAATCTGCCCCCTGTGGGGCTGTTGGGACTTGCTGACTTCCTAAGGGGACACCAATACTCCACAAGAGTTGTTCACTTGGGAGTCGAGAAGATGAAGTACGGTGAGGTCAACCTGGACAAGATCATTGCAGAACATCAGCCTGCTCTGATCGGCCTTGGCCTCCACTGGCACTTCCAGTCGTTTGACGTCATCGAAACCGCGCGGAAAATCAAGCGAGACCATCCTGACATTGCAGTTGTGCTGGGCGGGTTTACCGCTTCGGCATTTGCCGAAGAAATCCTTCGGACGTTTGAGTGTATTGACTTTGTTATCCGAGGAGATGCTGAGATTCCATTGCGGGAGTTGATTGGCCAGTACCGGGCGAGCAGGAATTATCAGCAAGTCCCGAACCTCGCCTTCCGTGAGTCCGGCGCCGTCCGGATGAACCCTATCAGCTATGTCGGTGACGCAAGAACCCTGGATGAGATTTGCTATACAGATTTCACTTTGATGAAGGATTATCCGACCTTTATAGATTGCTTTTCCAGATACGTTCATCTCGAGGATATTTCAGAAAAGCTCCAGAAGCGCCTCATTGGGCAGGAGAAAATGTTTCCGGTCTTTCTTGGCCGAGGCTGCACCTATAATTGTTTTTTTTGCGGTGGCGGGAGCAGTGGTCAGAAGAATAACAATAACCGCGTTGGCGTGTACTTAAGGCCTGTTAAAGCCGTTGTGGATTCGCTGAAGGACCTTCAGCGGTTCGGATTTGAAACGGCTGCTCTTGCGCTTGATCCCCCGCCGGTTGCGCCGCGAGAGGAATACTACCTTGAAGTTTTCGAGGGCATGCGGAACGAGAATATTTCACTGACAGTAGAGGTTGAACGCTACCATCTGCCCTCTCGCAAGTTCATCAAGCGGTTTCACGAGCTACCGAAACCAGATTCGTGGATAACTCTCAGCCCGGGCTGCCACGATGAAGAGCTTCGACGAAAGAATGGCCTGTACCGGTACAGCAACGCTGAACTTGAGAAGTGTCTTGGCGTGATGGAAGAGGAGGGGGTCAATTCCCTCGTATGTTTCTCAGCCGGGGCGCCGTTTGAGCATGAGTCTGACTTGAAACAGATGGGCCGGTACCTGAGGCGTTTAGCGCGGAAGTTCAAGCGAGTGAGGTGCCGGACAAGTATGATCGAAATCGAACCGCAAAGCCCCATAAGCAGCAACCCAAAAGCGTATGGCGTGAAGCCCCGTCGCTCAACTTTCATGGACTACTACCGCTACCATAGTCTGAGCGGCCGAAGCCACTTCCTCGAAATGGGATATGAGCGGGCCGATTGTCCTGGCGAGGAAGAAACGAAAAGACTGTTTTGCCAGCATCTTTGCACGCGTTTCAACCTGCGAGGGCTACCTCCGTTTTTCAACCGGGCCCTCTGCCGTGCAGCGGTGGTGGCATGGAAATCGGGAGCGTTAAGTCTTCTTGACAAGGTGTCAGGCCTGGCAATCGTCCTTTCAGTTGTACTCGCAACATAGCGTGGGCGTAATCAGGTCTGGTGCAGAATTCCAAGCTCAGCCGCCAAAGACTTCACCGCAATCCGGGGAACCAGCCAGCGAACAAATCTGCCGTCAGACACCCGTTGGAGGTAAATCATCAGATGTTTAGGTCGTTACAAACCAACTGAAAGGTGGACAAATGGGAACCAACCAGGGGCGATGGAATCGCCAACCGGAAAAACATGGAGTATCTGCAAATGATGAATAAAGTGAACGGGGGCAAGAGAATGCACGTGTGCATGCTCGCATATTCTTATTACGAGAGTGACAATCGTGTAAGGCGATATACAGAAACGCTTCTGCAACAGGGGCACACTGTTGACGTCATCTCAGTCCGCACGCCTTCTCAGGGGGCATTCGGGTCGGGCCGGAACCTTCGTGTGTTCAGGGTCCAAAGGCGGTCTCCCAACGAGAAAGCGCGAATAACCTATCTGATGAAGTTGTTGCTGTTTTCATTTAAATCATTGATCATTATTTCTTTCCTCCATCTAAGGAAACGTTATGACCTGGTCCATGTCCACAACGTCCCTGACTTCCTTGTGTTTTCAGCCCTTCTTCCCAAACTGACTGGCGCCAAGATCATCCTTGATATTCACGATATTCTTCCTGAACTTTATATGAGTAAATTCGGCGCCAGCCGTGAGTCATTTGCTTTCCGGGCGTTGACTTTTGTTGAGAAGTTGTCCGCCATGTGGTCGGATCACGTGATTGTAGCGAATCACATCTGGCACACGCGTTACGTTGCGCGGACCGCGAAGGCCGGGAAGTGCACTGTCATCATGAATTATCCTGATGACCAGATATTTTTCCCTCGCGAAAACAATCTTCAAAGTCCGGTTTTTACGTTCATCTATCCGGGCACTCTCAGTTGGCATCAGGGTGTTGACATTGCGGTGGAAGCTTTTGCGCTATTGTGCAGAAAGACCGACAAATGCCGGCTTGAAATTTACGGCCATGGTCCGACGAAGCAGGACCTTTTGGCGTTGATCAATAAACTTGGCATGCAGGAAAGGATTCACATCCACGATACGGTCTCCCGTTCGAAGGTCGCAAGCGTCATGGCCAAGGCAGATTGCGGCGTTGTCCCCAAGCGCTCCAACGGGTTTGCGGATGAAGCCTTCAGTACCAAAACATGGGAGTTCATGGCGTTGGGAGTCCCTGTCATAGTCCCGGCGACAACCGTGGATCGGTATTACTTTGATGACTCCCGTGTTTTGTTCTTCAAGCCCCAGGATGCGCAGGACCTTGCTGACAAGATGGAACTGATGATGGCTGACTCGGATCTGCGGAGGAACCTGGCATCTCGTGGCCTGGTGTTTTCACGCAATAACAGCTGGAGCAAGAAGAAGGTCATGTACAGCGACATCGTCTGTTCACTCTTCGAACGCCCGAGCTTTGAACAAAAAAGGTGTGCTTGAATTCCAGGGAGGCTGTTGCCTGAGCCCCTCCTGTGGGGATTTCAGTCAGCCTGCCCGGGACACAATCCCCACAAATTGCTTAGGATTTGTCCTTGCTATTGATTTGCTTATGATTCGCATGATCGCGACTGGGGTAAATCGCGTCTAGCCCATCGCCCGTACCAGGGGGCGGCACATCAGGAATCCGGAGATATTGCCATGTCTGACTGGAAGAGCAACCCGCCAAAATACGTAATCGTGAGCCCCGTGCGGAACGAGGAAAAGTTCCTGGAAGGAACCATAAAATCCGTTGTGGGTCAGACGGTGAAGCCGGTGGAGTGGGTGATCGTGGACGACGGTTCCACCGACGGCACGGCAGGCATCATTGACAGGTATGCGGAGCAAAACACCTGGATCCGTCCATTCCACAGGCCCAACCGTGGTTTCAGAAAGTCAGGGGGCGGGGTTGTGGAAGCCTTTAATGACGGCTACAAATCACTCCTTTGCAAGGACTGGGATTTTGTGGTCAAGCTGGACGGAGACCTGAGCTTCGGGCCTGAGTATTTCGAGAAAATCCTTGAAAGGTTCATAGCTGAGTCGGCTTTGGGCATCACTGGCGGAACGCTCTACTCACTTCAAGAAGGTGAGATGGCAATGGAGAACAACCCGCGTTTTCATGTGCGGGGCGCTACCAAAGTCTACCGCCGCAACTGCTGGGAACAGATCGGCGGCCTGTGGCCAGCTCCTGGCTGGGACACCATTGATGAGACAAGCGCCAACATGAGAGGGTGGGTCACCATGAGCATTCCTGAAGTCCACGCCACTCACCACCGTCCGACCGGATCTGTGGATGGTAGTTGGCGGGACAGCGTGAAACATGGTCTGGCGTGCTACATCGCCGGGTACCACCCTTTATATTTGTTGGCTAGTTCGGTTTATCGCTTAATTCGCAGACCTTACCCGGTCCCTTTTGTTGGAGGTTTTTACGGTTTTTTCTGTGGTTACTTTAATCATGTTCCAAGGGTTGACGACCCCGCACTTATCAAGTTCGTTCGAAAGCAGCAGATCAAACGCCTGATGGGGCAGGAGACAATCTGGAGATGATTGCGAAATCACATCTTGAAGTGCCACGAGCAGAAGAGGATTCGGCACAGAACGATGCTTCCGCCGATAGAGGACCGTCTGACCGGGTTATCATTGATCACTACAAGTGCCCGGAGGAATTTATACAAATTCGTGTTGAAAGACACCTCTCAGAACAGCCGGGCTTTTTCAGATTTGGCCCTGAGCTGATCTGCTACGGGCGGACCTCGGCATTTTCTCCTTCGCGTGATCCCAGGCAAATTCAGGATGATGCCCTGGAATATGCAAAGGTGGATGAAACTGGTGTCACTCTGCCATTCAAAATTGCCGAAGTCGTGTCAGGCATGCGCTGTGAAAAGTATCTTCAAAACGGAATTGGTTCGCCAAAGCGTTCGGCAATTAAACGGGTAGAGCAGATGGGGTACTATGCAATCCGTCCCATGATGCCGGTCGCTGTCCGTAAACATCTGCAAAGGTACTCTTTGCGTCACTGGAGCAAGCGAGAGTTTCCTCATTGGCCGGTCGACACAAGTGTTGAAACGATATTGGAGTCGGTCATGGTTTTGAACCTGCGGCTGCAGAAGGAAGTCCCTTTGATCTGGTTCTGGCCTGACGGCGCGCAAGCTTGCGCAGTGGTCACACATGACGTTGAGTCGCCAGAGGGCAGAGACTTTTGTAGTCGGCTCATGGATATTGACGACTCTTATGGCATAAAATCGTCTTTCCAGATTATCCCTGAGCGGCGCTATGCCGTGACTGATGCCTATCTTAAGAGCATTTCCGACCGCGGTTTTGAGGTTGATGTTCACGATCTAAACCACGACGGCCACCTGTTTCAGGACTATGATGAATTCCGGCGGCGGGTAGCTTCAATCAATACGTACGGAAAGGCGTTCGGGACCAGGGGATTCCGGGCAGGGGTTCTCTACCGGAATGTTAGCTGGTATCACTTGCTCGATTTTGAGTATGACATGTCGATCCCGAGCGTTGCTCACCTTGACCCGCAGCACGGAGGCTGCTGCACCACCTTCCCCTACTTCATCGGAAAGATACTGGAGATTCCGGTGACCATGACGCAGGATTACACGCTCTTCAACATCTTGTGCCAGTACAGCATGGATCTTTGGGAGCAACAGATATCGCTGATCCTCAAAAAGCACGGTGTGATGAGCTTTATTGTCCATCCCGACTACATCATCAATCCACGTGAACAGAACGTTTATAAAAGCCTGCTCGGGCGTCTTGCCGAACTGCGAAGTGGCGCTGGCGTCTGGACAGCGTTGCCCTCGGAAGTTAACGAATGGTGGCGCCAGCGGAGCCAGATGAAGCTGGTGAAGATGAAGAACGGCAGTGGTTGGAAAATTGTCGGTGAGGGCAACGAACGAGCTCGAATAGCTCATGCCGTTCGGGAAGGTGACAAACTCGTCTATGTGTTCTAATGCCTGTTAACGCGGGCTTCCCACTGCCGTCTCAGGTGACCCGGCAGGAAATGTTGTGCATTCCCGAAAGACAATCGGCGGTGTGCATCGCGTTCTGCGCTGCTTAACGTCTGCTGGAGCGATCAGCAGAGCGGCTTGGCGGCCACGGCGATTTTTATACGCACGGTCAGCGTCCTTTGGTTGAGTATTCTTCACTCTTCAAGATTTCCATTCATCCTGCGAACTATGTAGACGGGGTTGGGCATTGACCAGGCCCGTGGTGACTATAACTCAAGAACAGCCTTCTATCTTCAATGCATCTCGTCGTTCCGCCACAAATCATAAAAGAGGAACTGCACGTCTGGTGGGCAAACCTGCGCGAATTCGACTTGGCCGTGCCCGCGTTATGGTCTGTCTTGTCAAACTGGGAACGGGCACGGGCCGAGCGATTCCGCCTTCCCCGTGACAAGGAGAACTTTATCATCCGTCACGGAATGCTCCGAATGCTCCTGGGCGCATATGTCGGATGCTACCCTTCCCGATTGAACCTCTCCATGGGGCCGAACGGGAAACCTGAACTTCACCGCCGTTTTGAAACAGGCGGGATGCACTTCAATCTTTCCCATTCCGGGGATGTGGCTCTTTACGGTTTCACTGGGGCTTGCCCCATCGGCGTGGACGTTGAGCAGATTCAGCCGGTTCCAGATTGCGAAAGAATTGCTCGTAAGACTTTTTCGCAGGCGGAAACTAAGAGCTTGATGGCCTTGCCCAAGGAACTTCGCATCAGCCGGTTCTTTGATCTTTGGACGCGCAAGGAAGCCCTTTCGAAGGCTATAGGGAACGGACTGCGAAGCAGTCGAACGGCTTGGCCTCGCCTCGTGCCGCGGCCTGACGCTTCAAAGCTTGCACAACCATCAAAGCCAGCGGACGCTCCGGTGGAGTGGCATGTCCACTCGCTTTCACCGCGGGAGGGATACGTCGCCGCGGTTGCATTTCAGAAGCCAGACCTTGACCTCATCTGTCGCACTACGCCAGCTTTCTTCTCAGAGGAATTGCGAGATTCCGTCCGTCCGGGCCTACGTGCTCGTACCGGGACTTGAGCGGCAGGCATTCGAGTTCTGCCCATGTTAGACAAGCCTTTTTTGCTTCAAGAGTAAGCGCACCCAACCTCCGGCTTCCCGCTACGCTTTTCTTTAATGCGGTTGCTGGCCCTGTTTACCGGTGTTGACGTACCGTTTGTAGGAGGATGACGAATATGGTTTCCACAACATTGCTGACAAAAAGTGCTGAAGCCCACAGCGATATCCTAAGGCAGTTTCAGAGTCGAGTGGAGGAGAGAACCGCACGGGTCGGAGTGGTAGGAATGGGCTACGTCGGGCTTCCCATCGCCCTTCTTTTCTCAAGAAAGGGTTTCCCGACCACAGGGTTTGATATCGACTCGACAAAGATCGAGTCCCTCAGCCGAGGGAACTCGTACATCAAGCATATTCCTGAACGCGAAATCGCCGAGGAAGTTGAACAGGGTCGGTTCAAGCCGACAACCGACTTTGCAAAACTGAACGACATGGACGCCATCATCATCTGCGTTCCGACACCTCTTGACGATCATCGCGAGCCTGACTTGTCATTCATCTGCGCCACGACAGAATCCATCGCCCGCCACTTGCGCCGCGGGCAGCTCGTGGTCCTTGAAAGCACCACGTACCCCGGGACCACCGAAGAAGTCGTACTGTCTATCCTTGAACAGTCCGGACTGCGTTGCCCGGTGTCAGACTATTCCGCTGGCGCGCATACGCACCAGGATGGTGTTGAAGCCGAATTCCTCCTGGCCTTTTCTCCTGAACGCGAAGATCCCGGCAACAAACAGTTCAAGACCTTCCAGGTGCCCAAAGTGATCGGCGGAGTGAATGTCGCAAGCGTATTGGCGACGCAAGTGCTCTATGAAACAGCCTTTGAGCGGACGGTTCTGGTGAGTTCGTCGCGGGCCGCAGAAATGACCAAGCTTCTGGAAAATATCTACCGCTCCGTGAACATCGCGCTGGTGAATGAGCTGAAGCTGCTCTGCCTGCGAATGGGCCTCGACATCTGGGAGATCATTGATGCGGCCAAGACGAAGCCTTTTGGCTTCTCGGCGTTCTATCCAGGGCCGGGCCTGGGTGGCCACTGTATACCTATTGATCCCTTCTACCTGACGTGGAAGGCGCACGAGTATGAGTTCCCCACGCGGTTCATCGAACTGGCTGGAGAGATCAACGCGTCGATGCCGGAGCACGTTGTTGCCGCCGTTGGAGAAGCCCTCAACCGTCGGAAGAAGTGCCTGAATAACGCGCGAATTCTGGTTCTCGGGGTTGCTTATAAAAAGGACGTTGACGACTTGCGTGAGTCGCCCTCCTTGGCGGTTATGGAGTTACTTCAGGCACGTGGGGCTCGGGTTGACTATAATGACCCCTACTTTGCTCATTTGGGCAAAATGCGCAAGCACAACTTCCAGATGGATTCAGTGGAACTCACCGCTGAAAATCTCTCCCAATATGACGCTGTGCTGATCACGACAGACCATTCCTCTTATGATTACGAGTTCGTGGTCCGGCACGCACCGTTGGTGATCGATACCCGGAACGCTACCCGGAACGTTACCGAGTATCCGGACAAAATTGTCCACTGCTAGCAAATCGGATTGTCCAGGGTTTATTCCCGCGGTCAGGCGGCAGGAGGGCCTTATGCGGGTCCTTAAGGGCTTGCATAAGGCCACTCCCGAAGATATACCGGAGTCAGAATCGGACGACCGGCATGTTGTTTCCGTGTGCCGGGAGAGCCTAAGGTGACGTGGTAGCCGAAACCGGGCCAGCCGGGGCGCTTTCCGTTCCGGTCGAATCCACGGATCTGACTTCGTAGTAGTACGTTGTGCCTCCCATGACGGTAAGGTCGCTGAAGGACGTAACTGCCACCGGCGTTGAACCGTTCATGAGACCAAAGGGACCTGCCGTAGAAGATCCTCGGTACACGTTGTAACCGGTAATTGTCACAGTCGATGTGCTGGGCGCGTTCCAAAGCAGATTAATGCTATGGAACGTGAAGCCCGATGACAACGAAGCAGATGTACCGTCTGAGTTGGTAATGGTGACATCTGCTGAGCCGGAGGCGTGCGGGGGCGTAACCGCTACGAGCGTAGTAGAGTCTGTCAGGTTGACCGAGCTGGCCGGCAGTCCTCCAAATGTCACAGATACACCTGAGAGAAAATCTGCTCCGCTAATGGTTACCGTCGTGCCGCCAGCCGACGGTCCCGAGAAAGGAGAAACCTTGCTCACCGTCAGGGTCGCTGATGTGTAAGTGAAAGCCTGGGCGAGCATGGAGGATTGCCCGTCAGCAGTTGTTAACTGCACCGTGACGCTACCGGCAGCGTGCGCCGGAACCGTGGCGCTCAACTGGGACGCACTGACAACTGTAACGTTGGTCGCCTGTGTTCCGCCAAAGCTAACCGCTGGAGGGGCCGACTGAGTTGAGGACGCAAAATTCGACCCGTTGATCGTGACGACTGTTCCTCCAGACAGCGGTCCCGAGTTGGGTACGATGGACGTGATCGTAATCCCCTTGGCCTGCGGCGATGTGGCTGAAGTGGAGGGGCTGACTATTCCGCCTCCACAGGCCGTGAACATTAACGGCGCCACTCCCGCAATCACGGTGACGAGCCACACGATAGACTTCCATTCGAGTGCTCTACATTTCATTGTGCTACTCCTTACGGGGCTGATTCTGGACGATCATCACCGAACCGGAACTCTGACAAGCCACCCAACTGGCGGCCTGAACTCTTTGTTGGCTCGTGCGCTTCGTATTTCCAGTCATGCCCGTTGATCTAATCCCTGGTGTTTTCTTCTTTGAATCAGGCTGGCAGTTCCGTTCTTAAGGAGACGGAACCACTGTCTGCGCCTGATTCGAATACCCGCTTTCCACGTTGCTGCTGCTAACCGCGGTGGTTACATAAAAGTACGTTTGTCCTGCCTGCACGCTGCTGTCAGTGAATGTTGTGCTTGGCAGCAATGTAGAGTTGATCCGGGTGTACGGACCGCCGGAAGTCGAACTGCGGTAAACATTGAATCCTGACAATCCGGATGAACTGTCCGCCCACGCCAGGCTTACTGTGTGAAAGTAAGTAAACGCCGACGCAAGCGTTCCGCTTTGTGAATTCGAGTTTGTAACGGTGATAGAGACCGTCCCTGCCGGCGAAACAGGAGTGACCGCCTGAATCTGCGTGGAACTTACGATAGTTACGGATGTCGCCGCGATCGCTCCGAACGTTACGGCCGCCCCACTTTGAAATCCGCTTCCGAGTATCGTGACGGTGCTCCCGCCGGTCACGGGACCCGAGTTGGGCGAAATGCTGGAGACCGAAGGCGCCGAAGTATAGGTGAATGATGATGGAAGTGCAGATGACTGAGCAGAGGAATTTGTCACCGTGATGGCTACGGTTCCTGCACTTTCGGCCGGCGACATGGCTTGAATCTGAGTGTTACTTGAAACGGTGACGGCGCTCGACTGAACGCTGCCAAACGAGACCGCATTCCCCGTCTGAAAGCCCGTGCCCGTAATGGTGACAACTGTCCCTCCGGTAGTTGGCCCTTGGTTCGGCGACGCACTTGACACGCTGACGCTTTTTGCAGAACTGGAACTGACGTAGGTGTAGCCGCTGGTGAGCGTTGCCGAGTGGTTGTGCGGGTTTTCGGTTACGGATACGCTCACCGTCGCACTTGCGTGGGCGGGTGTGACGGCTTGCAGTTGCGTTGAACTGATGTACAGCACGGAGGAGGCGGAAACTCCTCCAAATGCAACGGATGCTGACTGTGTAAACCCTGTGCCGGCTATGGTTACTGTCGTTCCGCCAGTGGTAGGACCTGAGTTTGGCCCTACGCCGCTGATTGACACCTGGGCACCTGATTGGCCCCATTGATTACCATTGGAACCCCAGGCAAGACTTGAGACGGAAAACGCAAGGATGGAAGCGAGAATAAACAGATAAAGGCGGGACTCGCGAGAGTTCGGAGCCGAGATACGCATTCAAATTTCCCCTTTCTGAAAAACACCTCTGATTTGCGCATCGGGCATCCCCCCTCAAATGACACAATGCTTTCATTTTTGTCCTCTACTCTTGCGAGTTTTCCCATTCGCACTGCATTCGCAGAGTAAAGATTTTGTCTCTCAGCCCTCCCTGACTGGTGCTATCAAGCTCGCTACCGCACCCGCAATTTTGTCTATTCAACGTGTCGATCAAAAATTCAGACGTGCACCTGGCAAGAACCTAAAACTGAGGGCGGTGAAATGTCCTGATCTGGCAGGTTTTTCCACGGCCGACAATAGACTACTAGGGTGAATACCTGAACAACAACTGTACAAAGGGCTAGAAGATGGTCAGGTCGCATGTCGAACGCAAGGACAGGGTCCGCGTGGTGTGAGGCTCAAGTTTGCTGGCGCGCACTGTAATCTTCTGAAATACGACATGTTGCGGGTGAGCCGCTCATTTGCTAATGTCGTTCTAAGGAAGATTATCGGGTGTTAAGGCACGGGCGTGCTGTTTGTAAGCTGGCGCCTGAAATCTACGTCTACCGACGGGCTCGCAATCCCGGCAGGCATGAATTTGCGAGGCTTGGCTATGGATCGGAGGACGAATAAGAACAACC